>NZ_VOSR01000170.1:0-14263 GCF_007997345.1 Mitsuaria sp. TWR114 | reverse complement strand
CGCCTCGTGCGCGTCGCCGCGCGCGCGGCGCAACCGCTGCTGGCGGTGCTGAACGGCGTGATCGATGCCGATGAATGCGAGCAGCTCATCGCGCTGGCGCGCCCGCGACTGCGGCCCTCGACGCTCGTCGATCCGCACACCGGTCGCGACGTGGTGAGCGGCTTGCGCAGCAGCTTCGGCATGTTCTTCCGGCGCGCCGAGACGCCGCTGATCGCGCGCCTGGAGCAGCGCCTGGCCGAGCTGATGAACCTCCCGGTCGCGCACGCCGAAGGCCTGCAGGTCCTGCACTACCCGCCAGGCGCCGGCAGCGCGCCCCACTACGACTTCCTCGTGCCGTCCAACCCGGCCAACCGGGCCTCGATCGATCGCAGCGGCCAGCGCGTCAGCACCTTGGTGACCTACCTGAACGACGTGCCCGCCGGCGGCGAAACGGTCTTCCCGGCGGTCGGCTGGGCGGTGTCGCCGCAGCGCGGTCACGCCGTCTACTTCGAATACACCAATCCCCAAGGGCAACTGGACCACGCCTCGCTGCACGCCAGCGCGGCCGTTGTCCAGGGCGAGAAATGGGTCGCGACGACCTGGATGCGGGAGCGCCCGTTCGTGAGCGCGTAGGCCGGAGGGACGCAAGCCCGAAGAAGGGCTGACCCCGAGGGCTCTCGCCTCGAATCCGAGGTAGCGTTCCCGGCCATGCACGCCTCCTTGCCACGCCGACGCGCGCCGCTCGCGTCCCTCCCCGCCGCGCTGCTGACCGGCCTGGCGGCCACGCTGTACGCCACCGGGCCGGCGCTGGCCGCGCGGGCCGACGAGGCCGGCCCACCTCCAGCGATGCCCACGCCGAGCGCTTCGGGCGCCTGCGCCGCGTCGCTGGGCGCCGTCGCGGCAAGCCTGCGCTACGACTCGCGCCTCGCCGCCTTCAAGACGCCCTTCGGCGCGCAGCCGGCCAAGACCTGGATCGAGTTCCAGCTGACCGCGCTGCCCGGCGTCGAGAAGCTCGAGCTGGTCGTCGAGCGCCGCCGCGTCGAGGGCAACGAGGACCTGATCGCCTATGCCGAGGAGGCGCGCGTGCCGCTGCACAAGGCCGGCACCGCCGAGGGCCGCGAGCGCTGGAAGGCCCGCCACCGCTTCGGCGCGGCGGGCGTCTACGGCTACTACTTCATCGCCACGATCGACGGTGCCCGCTACGTCGTCCAGAACAACGCCGACCCGATCCACTGGACCAAGGAGAAGGGCTCGATGGGGCCGGCCAGCATCGCGCCGCTGCCCGAGGGCCCCGATGCCAAGGGGCCGTTCTCGATCCGCCGCTATCGCCAGACCATCCACGCCTCCGACTTCGCCGTCCCCGGCTTCGCGCGCGACCTCATCTACTACTACGTCTTCCCCGAGCGCTTCCGCAACGGCGACACCTCCAACGATCCGCAGGTCGGCCAGGCCCGGTACCAGGACCACGGCATCGAGCGCCATCCGCGCTGGCTGGACCGCCCGTACAAGCCGGGCAGCGGCGACGGCTCGGACGCGGTCTACAACAACGACTTCTTCGGCGGCGACCTGGCCGGCCTCATCGACAAGCTCGATGACCTGCGCGAGCTGGGCGTCAACGCGCTGTACCTGACGCCGGTCTTCCAGGCCGCCAGCAATCACAAGTACGACACCGGCGACTACAAGCGCATCGATCCGGCCTTCGGCAGCAACGACGACTTCCAGCGCCTGACCAGCGAGGCCGGCAAGCGCGGCCTGCGCGTGATCCCGGACACCTCGCTGAACCACGTCGGCGCGGACTCGCCCTACTTCAACCGCTTCGGCAACTTCCCGGCCGGCGGCGCCTTCGACAACGGCAAGGCCAACCCGGCCTCGCCCTATGCGAGCTGGTTCCGCTTCGACCTCTCCCGGCCCAAGCCCGACGACCAGTACGCCGCCTGGATCGGCATCAAGGACCTGCCCGAGCTGGACAAGTCCAGCCGCGCCTTCCGCGACTACGCCTTCGGCCGGGACGGCGTGATGCAGTTCTGGCTGGACCGCGGTGCGGCGGGCTGGCGCATGGACGTCGCGCCCTGGGTGCCGGACGATTTCTGGCGCGCCTGGCGCATCGCGGTCAAGCGTCACCAGCCGGAGGCGCTGACGATCGCGGAGACCTGGTTCGACGCCAGCAAGTTCTTCCTCGGCGACACCTTCGACGCGACGATGAACTACATCTTCCGCAATGCCGTGCTGGACTTCGCGGCCGGCGTCAGCGCGGAGCGCGCCTACCAGAATCTGGAGCTGCTGCGCGAGTCCTATCCGCCGCAGGCGCTGTTCGCGTCCATGACGCTGCTGTCCTCGCACGACCAGCCGCGCGCGCTGCATCACTTCGGCGTGCGCGATGACAGCCCGCCGGAGAAGGTCGCCGACGGCAAGCGACGCCTGCTGCTGGCGATGTTCTTCCAGATGAGCTACCCGGGCGCGCCGACGATCTATTACGGCGACGAGGTGGGCCTGGGCGGCGGCGAGGACCCGTACAACCGCGCGCCCTACCCCTGGGCCGACGAAGGCGGGCAGCCGGACCTGGCGCTGCGCGCGCAGGTCAAGCGGCTGGTCGGCCTGCGGCAGTCGCAGCCGGTGCTGCGGCACGGCAGCCTGTCCGCGCCGCTGTGGCTGGACGAGCACGTGATCGTGCTGCTGCGCCAGGACGGCCGCCGCAGCGCGATCGTGGCGATGAACAACGCCACCGAGCCGATGCGGGTGACCATCGCGCTGCCGCCGGCGCTGCGCGCCACGCCCTTCATCGACGCGCTGACGCCCGGCGCGCCGATGAAGGCGGCGGGCAACGGCCAGTTGCTGATCGAGATCGGCCCGCTGAGCGGGCGGGTGCTGGTGGGCGATTGAGTCCGGTCGGGGATCGGGCTCAAGCCAGATGCGCCGCGCGCTGGCGGGCAAGGAAGGGCCGATCGATCTGATCCGCAAGCAACGCGATGTCGCGCGGCGACACGCCGGCGCGTTGGAAGTGATCTCGCCAGCCGTCCACGGCGCTGGCGACCCGGGGACACCTCGGCTTCGGCCTCCCGCTCCTTCAGGCCAAAGAAGCGCGCCTCGGTGAGCGCGTTGTCGATCGTCGATTCATGCCCCTGACAACCAAGCCTCCGAGTAGGTGAGGGACACGCCCTTCAGCGGCCGGACCAGGCGCAGCTCGCCGATGAGACGAGGCGTCTGCGGGTCGCCCAGCCACCACAGCCACAACTGGTCGGTCGGCTCATAGGCCCCGCTGTCCATCGTCATGCGTCCTCTCCTGGCTTCACTGGGCCGTCGCTGCCGGCGGCGAGTCGCTCATCGATCGTCGTTCGGCGCTTCACCGCCCGCTGACGGGCGACCCGCACAGCCTGCGCCAGCGCCCCGCGATCATGCTCCGGCGCCGCGAGGTCCGGCAGGGCCGCGTCGCGCCCCATCAGCCACAGCGCCGTCGCGTAGACCGCCATCGACACCGTCGGGTCGCCCTTCTCCATGCGCATCAGCGTCGGTTCAGAAACGCCGATCCGCCGAGCCCACGACTTCAGCGGCTCCTGTCTTCGCTTGCGCGCCAACGACAGGTTTTCGCCCAGTTCGCGCAGGTGCGCGAGCACGGCCATGGGCATCTGCTCGATCGCGGCTGGTCTTTTTGGCATGACATAGATATTAGTACAACGGCTGATTTGCCAACATCTATGTTTGTTGATCCAAAGAAACAGCCCCGCCGGCTCTCGCCGTGCGGGGCTGCATCACTCGGCCCACCGGGCCCGGCCCGGTGGCTTCAGCGGGCCATCAGAACTTGTAAGTCGCCCCCAGCAGGAAGGTGCGGCCCCACTTGATGTACTCCAGCGGGCGGTCCTTGGTCTGCGCGTAGGTGCGGTAGGCCTCGTCGGTCAGGTTGTTGACCTGCGCCAGCAGCCCCAGTCCCTTCAGCGGACCTTCGGTGAAGTTGTAGCCGATCTGCGCGTCGACGATGCTCTCGCCCACCACGTAGCGCAGCGTGCGCGAACCGTTGAAGTTGCCGATCTCGCCGATGAAGTCGGACCGCTTGCGCTGGCTGATCCGGAACTCGAAGCCGTTGGCCTCGTAGTACGCGGTCAGGTTGTAGACCCGCTTGGACAGGCCCGGCAGCGAGATCGGCCCGCTGCCCACGCTGCTCGCGCTGTCCGGATCCTTGATCGAGATGTTGCTGTCGTTGAATGTCGCGCTGGCGACGATGCCGAAGCCGTTCAGCATCGGGCTCACCAGGTTCAGCGGCAGCGACGCCGTCAGCTCCAGGCCCTTGAGCTGGCCGCCCTGCCCGTTGTACGGGGCGGTGAAATCGCCGGTCAGTTGCGCCGGCGGCTGGCCCGGCTGCGGCACGTAGTCGACGACGAAACGCGAGAAGTCGTAGCCATCCACCGTCTGCTTGTAGATGTAGCTGCGCAGGTCCTTGTAGTAGGCGGCCGCCGCCACGTAGGCCTTGTTGCCGAAGTACTTCTCCCACGACAGGTCGACCGCGTTGGCGCGCCACGGATTCAGCGTCGGGTTGCCGCCCGTGGCCCCCGGCCTGCCGGTCGTGCCGTTGACGCCGAATTCCAGGCCGGCGTTCAGCTGCTCCACCCGCGGACGCGCCATCTGCTTGGCCAGCGCGAAGCGCACCGTCTGCTCGCCCGGCAGGCTCCACGACAGGTTCATCGAGGGCAGGTAGTCGGTGTAGGTCTTGCCGCCCTCGATCGGCTTCACGCCGCCGGCGTTGTTGTTGAGCGTCGCGTCCCAGTAGTTGGACTGCGAGGACTGGTCGGTGCGCACGACCTGCAGGCCGATGTTGCCGCGCATCGGCACGCCGAAGGTGGTCGCGTCCAGGTTGCCCTTCAGGAAGGCGGTGGTCGTCTTCTCCTTGACCTGCCAGGCCTTGGGGATCAGGTAGCTGGCCGTCTCCGTCGGCGCGAAGGTCATGTAGCGGCCGACCGCGCCCGGCACGTTCCACGCCGGGATCAGGCCCAGGCCGGCGAAGCTCAGGTCCACCGGGCTGTACTGCAGGTCCGGCGCGATCGCGGTGTCGCCCTGCGCGCCGACGTTGATGTTGCCTTCCGGCTGGCGCTTCTTCTTCGAGCGGTCCGCGTAGTTCAGGCCCGCCTCGAAGTCGGAGAACAGCCCGGAGGCGAAGTCGGGCGCCGGCAGGTTGCCCACCAGCTTGAAGCCGGTCAGCTCGTCCTTGACGCTGGGCACCTTGCCGTAGCCGGAGCCGTAGATCGTGTTCTGCAGCAGCAGCTGGGTCGGGTCCGAATAGTTGCGCAGCCCCGGCACGATCTGCGAGAAGCCGCCGGTGCGGAACGCCAGGCCCACGTTGTCCAGCGGCCAGTCGGTCGCGGAGGCCCGGGCCAGCTGCGTGTTGTTCTCCAGGCTCAGCTCGTTGCGGGTGGCGCGCGAGTAGTTCACGTCAGCCGTCAGCGACAGGCCGCTCTCGAACTTCAGCTTGTTGTTCCAGCCCGCGGCGACGATCTTGTCGTCGCGCTTGTTGTACATGCCGCGCACCAGCGGATAGGCGTTCAGCAGCGTGCCGCCGGTCTGGGTGCCGTTGTCGTTGACGGTGGGGTTCGACCAGTTCAGGCCGGCCGGCGGGTTGTTGCCGTTCCAGCCCAGGTTCATCTCGAACTGGTTGGCGGTGTCGACCTGCTTGGCCTTGGTCCAGAAGCCGTCGACGACGCTGGTCCAGTTCTGGCTCGGACGGAACTCGATCGTGCCCATCAGCGCGTCGCGCTCGCTCTTGCCAGTGCGGCGCAGGGCCTTGATGCCGCCGGAGTTGTAGGTGCCCGCCGGCAGGCCGGTGCGGCCGGTCTGGTCCCAGGGCTCATAGAAGCCGACCTGCTCTTCCTGGACCGGCGTCTGCTGGTGCGCATACCCCAGCGACACGCCGATGCTGCGGTTGGCGAACTGGTCGATGTAGCTGGCGCTCAGGCGGTTGCCGGTGGCGCTGGCGTCGGCCGCCTTGCCCAGCGAGTTGCGCTGGCCACGGGCGTTCAGCGTCACCACGCGGTTGCTGAAATTCAGCGGGCGGACCGTCTGCATGTCGATCGTGCCCGACAGACCCTGGCCGACCAGTCCCGCTTCCGGCGTCTTGTAGACCACCACGGCGCTGAGCAGTTCCGAGGGGTACTGGTCGAACTCGACGCTGCGGTTGTCGCCGGTGGAGACCAGTTCGCGGCCGTTGAGCAGCGTGGTCGCGAAGTCGGGCGACAGGCCGCGGACCGAGATCACCTGCGCGCGTCCCGCGACGCGCTGGGCCGACAGGCCGGGCAGGCGGGCGATGGACTCGGCGATCGACACGTCGGGCAGCTTGCCGATGTCCTCGGCGGAGACGGCCTCGACGATCGCGTCGGCATTCTTCTTGACCGAGATGGCGGCCTCGATGCCGCGGCGGATGCCGGTGACGGTCACCGTCTCCAGCGTCTTGTCGGCCGCGGCCTTGGCGGCAGCTTCCTTGTCCGTTTCGGTCTGGGCCTGCTGCGCCTGGGCGGCGCCGGCCATCAGGGCCAGCGTCACCAGGCAGCCGGCGGCGACCGGCTGCACACGGAACAGCTCGCGGGGGGCGTGCGATGTCTTCATTGGGTTTGTCTCCTGTAGCTCTGGCTGCGCTCGAGCGTCTTCTGGCGCTCGCTGGCTCGTCCTGCGGGGCACTGCGACCGGGAGGTTCACGTTGCAGGGACCACGGAACCCCTTGTTCGGAAAGAATTCTGTACTAAAACTAGATCACCCACCTAGTTCTCGCAAACCCTGGCGCTATTGAGTTAGCCGATTTATGGTGTGAAAACGACGAATAGACTGCGGGTTTCCACCGATAAAGCCGCAAAATGATCAACGGAAATGAAAAACGCGACCGCGCGGGTCGCCGTTTTGGCTTGGTGATGTAGCTGTACTACAGCATGGCGCTTCCTCAGCGCACCGACTGCTCCAGCGCGAAAGCGGCGCCGGCCAGCGCGGTCAGGGTGTCGGTGATCAACACGCAGGGAACGGCCGCCAGGTAGGAGGCGAAGCGCCCCTTGGCCTCGAAGCGCTCGCGGAACGGCGACTCGAAGAAGCGATCCCCCAGGCGCGGCACGATGCCGCCACCGATGTAGACGCCGCCGCGCGCGCCCAGCGCCAGCGCGACGCTGCCGGCGAAGCTGCCCAGGAAGGCGCTGAACTGCGTCATCGTCCGCGCGCAGATCTCGTCGCCCCCCAGTGCCCGCTCCACGATCTGCTCCGCGGTCAGGCGCTGCGCCGGCGGCTGGCCCGCCACGGTCGCGACCGCGGCATGCAGCGTCGGCAGGCCGATGCCCGACAGGAAGCGCTCGGCCGACACATGCGGGAACTCGCGCCGCGCGACGGCGAGCAGTTCGCTTTCGTAGTCATTGGTCGGCGCCAGGGTCATGTGACCGCCCTCCCCCGGCAGCGCGATCCAGCCGCCCGAGGTCTCGATCACGCCGCCGACGCCTAGCCCGGTGCCGGGCCCGATCACCGCCAGCGTGCCGCGCGGCGTCGTCAGCGCGGGCCCAGGGACCGCGGCCACCTGGTCCGGCCGCAGGCCAGGCAGCGACAGCGCCAGCGCCTCGAAGTCGTTCAGCAGCCGCAGCTCGTCCAGGCCGAGGTCGGCCTGCAGCTGGCTGCGGGAGAAGGTCCAGTGGCTGTTGGTCAGCTCGATGCGGTCGCTCTTGATCGCGGTCGCCAGCGCCAGCGACGCCCGCCGGGGCCGCGCCTGAATGCCCAGACCGGCGAGTTCCTTCAGATAGGCCTCGGCCGCCGCGCGCAGCGATTCATATTGAGCGACCGGCAGCTTGCGCACATGCTCGACCGACTTGCCGGGGCCGTCGACCCACGCGAAGCGGGCATTGCTGCCGCCGATGTCCGCCACCAGCCACGGATACCCCGCGGCGCCCGTCGTCGCCACACCCTGATCTGCTTGCACTGTGCTTGTCCTGCTTGTTTGGCTTGTTGAAGCGCACCCCAAAGGTGCGCCGGAGGCCGCCTCGGAGGCGGAATCCGCGCAAGGTAGCAAAACTACAGCAATCGCACAAGAGCACTGTCACCCGGTCGCACTTTTCGCGACGGTGGCCATGACGCAATCATTCCGATTTCGTTGGCAAGCGCTTGTCACCAATCACTTTTACCTTCCCATCCATGCCACCGATGGTTCGAAAAATCACTGTAGTCTCACTACAGCGCCAGCTGCCAAGACCAGGGAACGGCTAGGGGCGAACCCTTCCGGCGCTCCCGAGCGTGGAGGCCATAATCGCCCCTTCCCCGACGCCCCCCGCCGCCTGGATTCGCCCGGATCCATGCCAGGCCCGAGGCGGCCAGCACCTCTCCTTCATGCGTGAATTCGACAGTCCCCGGCTGATCGCCGACATCGGCGGCACCTTCGCCCGCTTCGCCCTGGAGACCTCCCCGGGAGAGTTCGAGCACATCGCGCTGCTGCGCTGCGCCGAGCACGCCGACTTCCACGCCGCCGTGCGCGCCTTCATGGACCGCCTGCCGCGCCAGCTGCGGGTGGCGCACGCGGCGATCGCGATCGCCAACCCGGTCGAGGGCGACCAGGTCCGGATGACCAACTACCACTGGCAGTTCTCGATCGAGGAAGCGCGCCAGCGCCTCGGCCTGGACACGCTGGTGGTCGTCAACGACTTCACCGCGCTGGCGATGGCGCTGCCGCGGCTGCGGGGCGGCGAGATCCGCCAGATCGGCGGCGGCGAGCCGCGCGCCCACAGCGTGATCGGGCTGCTGGGCTCGGGCTCGGGCCTGGGCGTGTCGGGCCTGATCCCGGCGGGCGAGGGCTGGATCTCGCTGGGCTCCGAAGGCGGCCACACCAACTTCGCGCCGCGCGACGAACGCGAGATCGCGCTGCTGCGCTTCGCCTGGAACGAGTACGAGCACGTCTCCTTCGAGCGCCTGCTGTCCGGCCCGGGCCTGGAGCTGATGCACCGCGCGATGGCGGACTACCTCCAGCGCCCGTCGGAGCCGCTGAGCGCGCCGGAGATCACCGCCCGCGCGCTGGAGGCCACCGACCCGGTCTGCGAGGAGACGCTGGAGCTCTTCTGCACGCTGCTGGGCACGGCCGCGGCCAACCTGGCGGTGACGCTGGGCGCCTTGGGCGGCATCTACATCGGCGGCGGCATCGTGCCGCGGCTGGGCGAGTATTTCGACCGCTCGCGCTTCCGCGCCCGCTTCGAGGACAAGGGCCGCTTCTCCGACTACGTCGCCGCGATTCCCACCTTCGTGATCACCGCGGAGCACGCCACCTTCAAGGGCGCGTCGGCGATCCTGGAGGCGCAGCTGCGCAGCCTGCAGACCAGCGGCGGCGCGTCGGCGATCGTCGGCCAGATCCGCCGCGCGCGCGACGGCCTGTCGCCGGCCGAGCAGCGCGTCGCGGACCATGTGCTGGCGCATTCGCGCAAGGTGCTGAACGATCCGATCGCCGAGATCGCCAAGGCCGCCAACGTCAGCCAGCCGACGGTGATCCGCTTCTGCCGCTCGCTGGGCTGCGAGGGGCTGTCCGACTTCAAGCTGCGGCTGGCATCGGGCCTGACGGGCACGGTGCCGGTCAGCCACACGCAGGTGACGCAGGACGACTCGATGGTCGAGCTCGGCGAGAAGGTGCTGGGCAACACCGCGTCGGCGATCCTGCAGGTGCGCAGCCAGCTCAACCGCGACATGATCGACCGCAGCATCGAGCTGCTGCTGAAGGCCTCGCGCATCGAGTTCTTCGCGATCGGCCATTACGGCGTGGTCGCGCAGGATGCGCAGTTCAAGTTCCTGCGCCTGGGCGTGGCCTGCAACGCCTACGTGGAGCCGCGGCTGCAGCTGCTGGCGGCGCAGACGCTCAAGCCCGGCGACGTGGCGGTGCTGATCAGCAGCAGCGGCAAGCTGCCGGAGCTGATCGCGGTGGCCGACGCGGCGCGCGAGCGCGGCGCCCATGTGGTGGCGATCACCGCCAGCCAGTCGCCGCTGGCGAAGAAGGCCGACGCGGCGCTGATCGTCGACCACGTCGAGGACGTCGCCACGCACCTGCCGATGATCAGCCGCATCCTGCACCTGCTGGTGATCGACATGCTGGCGGTGGGCGTGGCGATGCGGCGCGATCCGGCGGGACCGGCCGGCGCGGTGCTCGGCGCCGCGCATCCGGACCTGGACGAGACCGACGAGGACGGCCGCGTCAGCGCGCGCCGCGCGGCGCCGGGCGTCAGCCTGGCCTCGCCGCTGGCCAAGCTGACGGCGCACAGCCGCTGAGGGAGACGCGATCCCGCATGCAAGACACCTGGTGGCAATCGCTCGTCCAATGGACGCTCTGGGGCGCCGCGATGGCGCTCGTCATGGGCTGGGTCGGTCGCAACCGGCTGAAGCCCCGTCCCGAGGCCGAGGCGCAGCTGCTGCGCCATCCGGTCAGCACGCTGGTGATCGGCGTCGTCGGCGCGGTGTTCTTCTTCGGGCTCGCGATCATCTCCAACACCGTCGGCAAGAACCCCACCGCGACCGTCTGGACGACGCTCTGCTTCATCAGCCTCGGGCTGATGTCGGCGCCGATGATCCTGGACTACGTCTACGGCCGCCACCAGGTGTCGGAGGAGGCCATCGCCTATGGCCGCCTGCTCGGCCGGCGCGGCGTCATGCGCTGGGCGGACGTCCGGCGGATCCGCTTCTCGCCGGGCATGAAATGGTTCGTGCTGGAAGACCACCAGCGCACCCGCGTGCGCGTCTCGGCGATGCTGATGGGCCTGCCGGAGTTCGCGCGGCTCGCGCTGGCGCGGGTGCCGCCCGAGGCCCTCGACGATCGCACCCGCACGCTGCTCACCGAGACCAGCCTGGGACGGCCACCGCGGGTCTGGGGCTGAGCCCGGCTTCTGGCGGCCCCAGGCGGACCCTGGCGGCCCGCGCTGGCCACGCGCCCAGCCGCCCCGCCGGCAGCGGGGCGTCTCGCTTCAGGCGTCGAACCCGGGGCACTGCCGATGCGCCTGCCGCAGCAGCGTCGGCCAGACGAAGGCCCCGCCCAGGCCGCCGGTCTGCACCCGCATCGACTCGGCGGTGCCGCGGATGACCGCGTCGTCGACCGGCGTGAGCGCCGCGCCGCCGGACTGCGCGGCGATCTGGATCTGGCAGGCGCTCTCGAAGGTGTACATCGACAGGAAGGCGTCGCCGATGGTCCTGCCCACGGTCAGCAGGCCGTGGTTGCGCAGGCAGTAGAAGATCTTGTCGCCGAGGTCGCGCTGCAAGCGCGGCTGCTCGTCCGGACGGATCGCAACGCCCTCGTAGTCGTGGTACGCCAGCGAGGCCAGCACGAAGGTCGACTGCTGCGAGATCGGCAGCACGCCGTCCTTCTGCGCCGACACCGCCACGCCGGCCCGCGTGTGCGTGTGCAGCACGCAACCCACGTCCGGCCGCGCCGCATGGATGGCCGAATGGATGATGAAGCCGGCCTGGTTCACCGGGAACGGCGTCTCCTGCAGCTTGTTGCCGAGCGCGTCGACCTTGATCAGGCTGGAGGCCGTGATCTCGTCGAACATCAGGCCGTAGGGGTTGATCAGGAACTCATGCGCGTCGCCGGGCAGCCGCGCGCTGATGTGCGTGAAGATCAGGTCGCTCCAGCCATAGCGCGCCACCAGCCGGTAGCAGGCGGCGAGGTCCACGCGCAGCTGCCATTCGGCGTCGCTGACCTGGCCCTTGAGCGATGGGATCCGGGCGGTGATGTCGTCCATGAACGCGTCTCCTGGTCGCGCCCGGCCCTTCATCGGGCCGGGTCCGCGGCGGATCGTCCTCCCGGACCGCCAGCGCGGCTGTCGCGTTCAGGACAGGCGTTCAGAACGCCGCGATCCCCGTCTGCGCCCGTCCCAGGATCAACGCGTGGATGTCATGCGTGCCCTCGTAGGTGTTGACCACCTCGAGATTGACCAGGTGGCGCGCGATGCCGAACTCGTCGCTGATGCCGTTGCCGCCCAGCATGTCCCGCGCGGTGCGCGCGATCTCCAGCGACTTGCCGCAGCTGTTGCGCTTCATGATCGAGGTGATCTCCACCGCCGCCGTGCCCTCGTCCTTCATGCGCCCCAGCCGCAGGCAGCCCTGCAGGCCCAGCGTGATCTCGGTCTGCATGTCCGCCAGCTTCTTCTGCACCAGCTGGTTGGCGGCCAGCGGCTTGCCGAATTGCTTGCGATCCATCGTGTACTGCCGCGCGGTGTGCCAGCAGGCCTCGGCCGCGCCCAGCGCGCCCCAGGCGATGCCGTAGCGGGCGCTGTTCAGGCAGGTGAACGGGCCCTTGAGGCCGCGCACGTCGGGGAAGGCGTTCTCCTCGGGGCAGAACACCTCGTCCATCACGATCTCGCCGGTGATGGACGCGCGCAGCCCCACCTTGCCGTGGATCGCCGGCGCGCTCAGGCCCTTCCAGCCCTTCTCCAGCACGAAGCCGCGGATCTGGCCGCCGTCGTCCTTGGCCCAGACGACGAACACGTCCGCGATCGGGCTGTTGGTGATCCACATCTTGCTGCCGCTGAGCGAGTAGCCGCCCTCGACCTTGCGCGCCCGCGTGATCATCGACCCCGGGTCCGAGCCGTGGTTCGGCTCGGTCAGTCCGAAGCAGCCGATCCACTCGCCGCTGGCCAGCTTGGGCAGGTACTTGCGCTTGGTCGCCTCGTTGCCGAACTCGTGGATCGGCACCATCACCAGCGAGCTCTGCACGCTCATCATCGAGCGGTAGCCGCTGTCCACGCGCTCGACCTCGCGCGCGATCAGGCCGTAGCAGACGTAGTTCAGTCCGGCGCCGCCGTATTCCTCGGGGATGGTCGGGCCCAGCAGGCCGAGCTCGCCCATCTCGCGGAAGATCGCCGCGTCGGTCTTCTCATGCCGGAAGGCCTCCAGCACCCGCGGCGCCAGCCGGTCCTGGCAGTAGGCCCGCGCCGCGTCGCGCACGGCGCGCTCGTCGTCGCTCAGCTGCTGCTCCAGCAGCAGCGGATCGTCCCAGTGGAATGCGGCCTTCGCGGCCTTGGATGCTTGGCTCATGATGTCTCTTCCGTTCCTGTTGATGTGACTGCGTCTCTCGGGACGCGGCGCAGGCTGGGACCGATCCTAGTCCCGCGCCGGCACCACCGCCGTCACCTCGATTTCAACCTTCGCACGATCCTCGATCAGCCCCGCCACCTGCACGGCGGTCATCGCGATGCCGTACTCGCTGCCCAGCACCTCGCGGTAGGCCTGCCCGACCTCGCGGCCGCGCGCGACGTACTCGCGCTTGTCGACCAGGTACCAGGTCATCCGCGCAATGTGCCTGGGCTCGGCGCCGGCCTCGGCCAGCACCGCCTTGATGTTGATCAAGGCCTGCCGCACCTGGTCGACGAAATCGTCGCTCTCGAACTGGCACTGCCCGTTCCAGCCGATCTGGCCGGCGACGAAGACCTGCGTGCCGACCGCGGCCACGCCATTGGCATAACCGCGCGGCGCGGCCCAGGCCGCCGGCTGCAGCAGGCGCTTGGCGGCGGGGGTGTTCTTCTCGTTCTCGTGGCTCATCGTCGTGACTCCTCTACTGCTCGGACGATTGATGGGATTGCTGCGCCTGGACCGCTCGCACCAGCGCGGCGCGGACGTCCTCGGGAAAGGGCTGGGACTGATGCGTCTCCAGCGAGGTGCACACCAGCACCTGGCCGAAGCTCACGCGCGCGCCGTCGGCGCCGTCGAAGCGGACCCGCAGCGACAGCGAGCTGCGCCCCACCCGCTCGATCCACAGCCGCTGCGTGAGCCGGTCGCCCTGGCGGCTGATGCGCTCGAAATTGGTCTGCAGCTGCACCGTGGGCAGACCGATGCGACGCGGGCCCAGCAGCTCGGCGTACGACACGCCCAGGCCCTCGTTGAACCAGTCCTCGACGAAGGCGTTCAGCAGCTCGTAGTAGCGCGGGAAGAACACGATGCCGGCCGGGTCGCAATGACCGAAGCGGACCAGCACCTCTCGCTCGAAGGCGGCATTCGTCACATCGTCCTCCTCAGACGCCCAGATGGCGGTGCCACACGCCGTGATCGGCCGCCAGCGCCGCGGAGTCGCCCCGCCAGACGACCTGGCCGCGCTCCACGATGCTGTGCCGGTCGGCGAGGCGGATCAGCCGCTTCACATACTTGTCGACCACCAGGATGGTCTGGCCCGCCTGGCGCAGCGTGTCCAGGCAGCGCCAGATGTCCTCGCGGATCAGCGGCGCCAGGCCCTCGGTGGCCTCGTCCAGCACCAGCAGCCGCGGATTGGTGACCAGCGCGCGGCCGATGGCGAGCATCTGCTGCTCGCGCCGGACAGCTGCTGGCC
>NZ_VOSR01000017.1:0-1978 GCF_007997345.1 Mitsuaria sp. TWR114 | reverse complement strand
CTCCCGCTTGCGGGAGAGGGCGGGGGTGAGGGCCGCGGTCATGGCACCGCGCCCACCCTGACCCTGGGCCGCGACCGCGGCAACCGCCCGCTGCGCTACCTGGCGCTGGCCGCGGTCGCCATCGTGATGCTCTACCCCCTGCTATGGCTGGTCGGCGCCTCCTTCAAGAGCAACGCCGAGATCTTCAGCTCCGCCGGCTTCTGGCCCGACCGCTTCGACTTCGGCGCCTATGCCAAGGGCTGGAAGACCAGCACCGAGTACACCTTCGCGACCTACTTCCTGAACAGCTTCCTGATCACGATCCCGCGCATCGTCGTGACGGTGATCTCCTGCGTGCTGGTGGCCTACGCCTTCGCGCGCTTCGAGTTCTGGGGCCGCAAGCTGCTGTTCAGCATCATGATCGCCACGATGATGCTGCCGCTGATCGTGCTGCGCCTGCCGCAGTACCTGGTGTTCCGCGAGATCGGCTGGCTGGACTCCTACCTGCCGCTGATCGTGCCCTCGGCCTTCGCCACGGACACCTTCTTCGTCTTCATGCTGGTGCAGTTCCTGCGCGGCATCCCGCGCGACATGGAAGAGGCCGCCCAGATCGACGGCTGCAATGCGCTGCAGCTGCTGTGGCACATCATCGTGCCGCTGCTCAAGCCGGCCATCATCTCGGTGATCGTCTTCCAGTTCATCTGGACGATGAACGACTTCATGGGCCCGCTGATCTACCTGGCCTCGGTGGAGAAGTACCCGGTCTCGCTGGCGCTGAAGATGAGCATCGGCGCGACCGAGGAGGTCGAGTGGGCCAACGTGATCGCGATCTCGGTGGTGGCGCTGATCCCGTCGATCGCCGTGTTCTTCGCGGCGCAGAAGCATTTCATCGAGGGCGCGACGTCCTCGGGCGTCAAAGGCTGACAAGGACATCGGCATGGCAAGACTGAGCCTCAACAAGGTCGAGAAGGTGTACCCCAACGGATTCAAGGCCGTGCACGGCGTGGACCTGGAGGTGCGCGACGGCGAGTTCATGGTCTTCGTCGGTCCCTCGGGCTGCGCGAAGTCGACGCTGCTGCGGATGATCGCGGGGCTGGAGAGCATCACCGGCGGCGAGCTGCGCATCGGCGACCGCGCCGTCAACGCGCTGGCGCCCAAGCAGCGCGGCATCGCGATGGTGTTCCAGAACTACGCGCTGTATCCCCACATGAAGGTCTACGACAACCTGGCCTTCGGCCTGAAGCTGGCGGGCACGCCCAAGGCCGAGCTCGACCAGCGCGTGCGCCATGCCGCGAAGCTGCTGGAGATGGAGCACCTGCTGGACCGCTATCCGAAGCAGCTGTCCGGCGGCCAGGCGCAGCGCGTCGCGGTGGGCCGGGCGATCGTGAAGAAGCCGGATGTCTTCCTCTTCGACGAGCCGCTGTCCAACCTCGACGCCAAGCTGCGCGCCGCGATGCGGGTGCGGCTGACCGAGCTGCACCGCACGCTGCGCGACAGCCAGCAGCCCGCCACCACGATCTACGTCACCCACGACCAGGTCGAGGCGATGACGATGGGCGAGCGCATCTGCGTCCTCAAGGAGGGCGTGATCCAGCAGGTCGACACGCCGACGGCGCTCTACGACCGGCCGGCCAACGCCTTTGTCGCCGGCTTCATCGGCTCGCCGGAGATGAACCTGCTCGAGGCGCGCCTGCAAGCCACCGACACCGGGCTGGCCGTCGAGGTCGGCGGCGCGCGGCTGCCGCTGCCCGCGGACAAGGCAGCGGGCATCGCGGCGCTGCCGCGCCTGGCGGATGCGGCGGTGACCTTCGGCCTGCGGCCGGAGCACATCGGCCTGGCGCCGCGCGTGCAGGGCGACAGCGTCGGCGTCACGGCGCGGCTGCGCTTCACCGAGCACATGGGCTCGGAGGTCTACCTGCATGCGGAGCTGGGCGCGCTGCCGATCACGGCGCGCATCCCGGCCGAGCAGGCGATCGCGTTGCAGGGCCTGGCGCGCGGC
>NZ_VOSR01000169.1:0-526 GCF_007997345.1 Mitsuaria sp. TWR114 | reverse complement strand
GGAAGCCGCCGTCGCCGGCGTGCGCGCGACGCTCGAGTCCTGGAGCCTGATCGACGGCCTGCTCAAGTGGCTGGACAGCCTCGGCGCCGCGTCCTTCCGCACGGTGCTCGCGCCGATCATCGTGCTGGCGATGGCCGTGCCGGCGCTGGTCGTGCTGAGCCTGCTGCTGGTGGCGCTGCTGATGACGCCGTCGATGGTGGACCTGGTCGCGCAGCGCCGTTTCGCGGGGCTGGAGCGCAAGCGCGGCGCCGGCTTCGTGGCCAGCCTGAGCTGGTCGCTGGGCCACACGCTGCTGTGCGTCGTGCTGCTGGTGGCGTCGCTGCCGTTCTGGCTGATCCCGCCGCTGGCGCTGATCCTGCCGCCGCTGATCTGGGGCTGGCTGGGGTATCGCGTGTTCACCTTCGACGTGCTGGCCGAGCACGCGTCCGCGCCCGAGCGCCGCCGCCTGCTGGCCGAGCACCGGCTGCCGCTGCTGCTGCTGGGCCTGGCGACCGGCTACCTCGGCGCGGCGCCGGCGGCGATCTGG
>NZ_VOSR01000168.1:0-15764 GCF_007997345.1 Mitsuaria sp. TWR114 | reverse complement strand
TCTCGCCGGCGGACTTCATCCCGGTGGCGGAATCCTCCGGCCTGATCGTGGAGCTGGGCCTGGCGATGCTCGGCCAGCTGCGCCGCGACCTCGACGGCTGGAAGGCCAAGGGCCTGGGCTGCCCGCCGGTGGCCATCAACCTGTCCTGGGAGCAGTGCCGCAAGCCGCAGCACCGCGAGCGCTTCCTGCAGCAGCTCAAGGCGCTGCAGCTCGGCCCGGGCGAGGTGGAGTTCGAGCTCACCGAGAGCCTGAGCTTCGAGGACATCGACAAGCCCGATTCCTTCGTCTTCACCCTGCAGGGACTGGGCTACGGCCTGGCGATCGACGACTTCGGCACCGGCTACAGCTCGCTGGCCTACCTGCGCCGGCTGCGCTGCCGCAAGATCAAGATCGACCGGCTTTTCGTGCACGGGCTGGCGGCCAACGACGACTCGCGCATGCTGGTGGAGTCGATGGTGCGGGTGGCCCATGCGATGCGCATGTCGGTGGTCGCGGAAGGGGTCGAGCTCGACGCCGACGAGGCGGCGCTGATCGCCATGGGCTGCGACCTGATGCAGGGCTTCGGCTTCTGCAAGCCGGTCCCGCCGGCGCAGGTCGAGGCCTTGCTCGCCGGGGGCCTGGTGCGGCCGGTGTCGCCCGCGGAACCCGCCGCGGATTGAAACCGTCGTGAATTTGTCCACGGTCAATCTGGAAAATCCGGAGTTGTGACAAGTACGCACATCTTCTGTCGGCGGCATCACGGAAGATCCTGCCCTTTTCAGAAGTGCCAGGAAGTGCCACGCCCATGAACCGCCGTCACCTGCTCCAGAACTTCGCCGCGCTCGCAGGCGCCGGCAGCCTGCCGGCCTTCGCTGACAGCACCCGCATCCTGCTGGGCCAGTCGGCGCCCTTCAGCGGCCCGGCCCGCGAACTGGGCGAGCAGTTCAAGGAAGGCGCGATGCTGGTGTTCGACCAGGTCAACCAGCGGGGCGGGGTGAACGGCCGGCGCATCGAGTTGCGCAGCCTGGACGACGGCTACGAGCCCGAGCGCTGCGCGGCCAACACCCGGCGTCTGATCGAGGACGGCGTCACGGCGCTGTTCGGCTACGTCGGCACGCCCACCACGCTGGCCGCGGTGCCGCTGCTGACGGCCGCCAAGGTGCCGCTGGTGGCGCCCTTCACCGGCGCCGAGGCGCTGCGCACGCCCTTCAACCGTCACCTCTTCCACATCCGTGCGTCCTACAACGACGAGGCGGCCGAGATCGTCAAGCAGCTGATGGCGGTGGGCATCAAGCGCGTCGCGGTGTTCCTGCAGAACGACAGCTACGGCCAGTCGGGCCTGGCCGGCGTCACGGCGGCGCTCAAGCAGCACAACCTGGCGCCGGTGTCGCAGGGCACGGTGGAACGCAACTCGGTGGACGTCAGCGGCGCGCTGGGCTCGATCATGGCCGGCCAGCCGGAGTGCGTGGTCCAGATTGCCGCCTACAAGTCCTGCGCCGCCTTCATCCGCGCCTCGCGCAAAGCCGGTTTCCTGGGCAACTTCTACAACCTCTCCTTCGTCGGCGCGCAGGCGCTGGCGGCCGAGCTGGGCAAGGACGCGCGCGGGGTGGTGGTGTCGCAGGTCGTGCCCTTCCCGTTCTCCGGCCTCACGCCGGTGGCCGGCGAATACATCCAGCGCTGCAAGGCCGCCAACAAGGAACTGGGCTACACCGGCATGGAAGGCTTCATCGCCGCCAAGACCATGGTGGAAGGCCTGCGCCGCGCCGGTAACAACCCGACGCCCGACAGCGTCATCAGCGGCCTGGAAGCCCAGAACGAGCTCAACCTGGGCGGCTTCTACATCAACTTCTCCAGCCAGCGCCACGCCGGCTCGCGCTACGTAGACATGACCATCCTGACCGAGGACGGCAAGGTCCGGCGCTGATCGTCCAGGCCGCGGGCGGGTTGTCGCGGCAACCGCTTGTCACCAACGCGCGCAGCGCCTGCGGGTTTTCCCGCGAGACATTATGAAAGCGCTTTCAGATAGTTGGGACCCAGAGGCCGCGGCGCGCCATCACGCGCCAGCGGCCCTTCAGGCTTACCGCTGCATTCGGGCGTCGACGCCCGGTCCGCCGGACCGGGACCCGGAGACGCCGTGACCTCGCGCGCGTCTCCTCCACTGGTTCCGAGGAGATCCCCATGACACGCTGGATTCGATCGCTGGCCGCGGCCGCGCTTGCTTTGACGGCCTGGCGGCGCAGGCCCAGAACTGGCAACTCGTCTGGCAGGACGAGTTCACGAACGGCATCGGCCCCCACTGGCGCTTCGAGACCGGCACCGGCTCGGGCGGCTGGGGCAACAACGAGCTCCAGTACTACCGCCGCGAGAACGCGAGCGTCGAGAACGGCCAGCTCGTCATCACCGCCCGGCGCGAGGACTTCGGCGGCATGCGCTACACCTCCGCGCGCATGACGACGCAGGGCCTGGCCACCTTCAAGTACGGGCGCGTCGAAGCGCGCATCAAGGCGCCGTCGAGCTCGGGCATGTGGCCGGCCTTCTGGATGCTGGGCAGCAACATCACCTCGGTGGGCTGGCCGGCCTCCGGCGAGATCGACATCATGGAACACGTCAACGCCGATCCCGACATCCACGGCACCATCCACTGGCAGGGGCCGGACGGCGGCCATGCGTCCTACGGCGGGCACACCGCCACCAACGTCGCGGACTATCACGTGTACGCGGTGGAGTGGGACGAGCGCTTCATCCGCTGGTTCGTCGATGGGCGCGAGTACCACGTCGTCGACATCACCAACAGCGTCAACAGCACCGAGGAATTCCATCGCGACTTCTTCCTGCTGCTGAACCTGGCGGTCGGCGGCAACTGGCCGCAATGGAACATCGACGAGAGCCGGCTGCCCGCGCGGATGTACGTCGACTACGTGCGCGTCTACCGCAAGGACGGCGGCACGCCGGCCTTCACGACGACGCTGCAGGCCTCGGACTTCGCGCTGCAGTCGGGCATGCAGCTGGAGGCCTCGAGCGAGGGCGGCCAGAACCTGGGCTGGATCGAAGCCGGCGACTGGGCGGTGTGGAACCTCAACCTGCCGCAGGGCGGCACCTACACCGTCGAGTACCGCGTCGCCAGCCTGAACGGCGGCGGCAGTCTGCAGCTGGAGATGGCCGGCGGCGCGCCGGTGTACGGCGCGGTGGGCGTGCCCTCGACCGGCGGCTGGCAGAACTGGACGACGGTCTCGCACCGCGTAACCTTGCCCGCCGGGCAGCAGCAGATCGCGGTGAAGGCCAATGGGCCAGGGTGGAATCTGCGCTACGTGAAGATCACGAAATCGTGAGCCGCTGACGCCGCGCCGGCCTGCGGCGCGGAGGCCCACCCGGCCCTGGGGTCTCTCCCCGTCAGTCGCGCAGGCGGACAGGCCAGAATCCGCCTCCATCGGCGCAACCGGCGCAACCGGCACAGGGGCAGCGGATGGACTGGCGATTCAAGGTAGGTCGGCAAGCGGTCCTGGCGCGATTGCCGTTCGGGCAGGGCCTTCGACGCGCGAAGCGCCAGCTGTTCGGCTACCAGCCCGACGAGGACAACCTGCGCAGCACCATCGAGGCCTGGACGCAGATGCGTCGGGGCCTGGAGCGTTCCGGCGGCGCGATCGAAGGCGCCACCGTGCTGGAGATCGGCACCGGCTGGTTCCCCACCATCCCCGTCCTGCAATGCCTGCAGGGCGCCCAGCGCGTCTACATGTCCGACCTCAACGTCCATCTGGACGAGGTCAGCTTCGCCGCGACGCTGGCGTTCCTGCGCCAGGCCTGTCCCGACGAGGCGCGGTTGCGCGCGATCCGGACGCGCGCCGACCTGCCGCTGACCTACCTCGCCCCGTTCGACGTGAACGAGCTCGCCGACGGCTCGATCGACCTCGTGACCTCGCGCACGGTGCTCGAGCACATCCCGCCGGGCGACCTGGTCCAGCTCTTCAAGGCGCTGCGGCCCAAGCTCTCGGCCCGCGGCCGGATGGTGCACCTGGTGGACCACTCCGACCATCTGGAGCACTCGGACAAGTCGATCACCAAGATCAATTTCCTCACCTGGCCCGAGCGCAAGCATGCGTGGGTCAACCGCCTGACGCGCGAAGGCGAGAACCGCCTGCGCTACCACGAGTACCCGGCGCTCTTCGCCGAGGCCGGTTATCGGGTCACGGTCGAGGAACACATGGTCCACGAGCCGACGCGCCAGCTCGCGAAGTCGCTGCCGCTGCAGCCGCACTACGCGGCGATGACGCCGGAGCAGCTGGCGACGATGGCGTCGCTGTACGTGCTCGAACCCTGATCAGCGCCGGCGCTCGTCGGCCCGTCGGCTCCACGGACCGCGACGGCGCTCCACGCGGCTCGCGCCGGCTCACCCGGCCGGCGCCACCCGTTCCTGCGAGCGACGGCCGGCGGTGAGCCACAGGACCAGCGCGAAGACCGCGCCGCCGACGCTGGCCAGGCCGAAGAACAGCATCATCGATTCATAACCGGCGGGGTTCTGCGCGCTGGCGCCGGCGCGGTCGTTGAGCCAGCCGGCCACCAGGTTGGCCCCGGCGATGCCGGCGTTCTGCGCCACCCACATCAACCCGATCGCCGTGCCGAAGCGCGACGGCGACACCAGCCGGCTGGCCAGCGGCCACATCACCGCCGGCACCAGCGAGAAGCTGACGCCGATCAGCGCGGTCGAGACCCACAGGCTGGTGGTGGTCAGCGCCATCAGCGCCATCGCGACCGGCAGCAGCGCCGCGCCGAAGGCCAGGAAAGGCGCGTAGCGGCCGACCCGGTCGCACAGCCAGCCGAAGGCCGGCGTCGCGAAGACGGCGGCGAGGAACACGTAGCTGTTCATCGCGCCGGCGGCCGCGAGATCCAGGCCATGCGCGTGCTGGAAGTACTTGATCGCGAAGGTGCTGCGGAAGGCCAGGATCACCGAGTACCAGAGCACGCACAGCGCGAGCAGGAACCAGTAGGCCTTGCCGAAGTGCAGCAGGTCGCGCCAGGCGAAGGGTTGGGCCTGCTGCTGCGCGGCGCCCTTGTCGGCGGCGGCGACGCGTCGGTCGAGCCACCAGTACAGCAGCGCGCCGCCGAAGGAGGCGGCCGCCATCGCCGCCGCGATCAGCAGCGGCGGCTGCCAGCCCTGGGCGTAGGCGTGGGGGAACCAGGTCGGCGACATGTCGGACGAGAAGGAGCCGAGCCGGCCGATGGACAGGGCCAGTCCCATCGAGAACGCCACCTTGCCACCGACGAAGTACTGCGCGAGCGCCGCCAGCGTGGCGATGCCGAAGGTCTCGGCGCCGATGCCGAACAGCAGCCGGCCGGCGGCCATGCCGGCGAAGCCGGGGCTCAGCGCGGTGAGCAGCGCGCCGAGCAGGCAGACGGCGGCGGTCCACAGCGTCATGCGCGCGGCGCCGAAGCGGTCCACCAGCACACCGCCGACGAGGATCAGCACGACGTTGGGGAGGCTGTAGATCGCGTTGAGCAGGCCGATCTGCTGGTCGCTGAAGCCGCGCTGGCTTTGCAGCGCGTCGGCGACGGGGCCGATCGAGTCGTAGACGTAGTAGTTGCCGTACAGCGACGCGGCCACCAGGGCGCACACCAGCCACGCGATGGCGCGGCTCGGGGACTTGTCGTTCATGGTCGGGTTCTTGGGCGGTCGCTCGGACCGAAGGGGCGGATTCTCGCCGCGGCGCGGTAACCAGCCGTAAAGACGCCGTCAGGACACGACATTCAGCGACGCGACCACCCATCGGTGGGGGCCGCATCCCCCATCAAGTGCGCTATGGTCCCGCCCGTTTCTGGCAATCGCAGCCCTTGCATTCAGGAGATCGGCATGGCAATCGCGCGCTCCCTCGTTTCCTTCGGCCCTTCCCTGCCCCGGGTGGGCGGCCTTGTCGCCGCCGGCGTGGCGCTGGCCCTGCTCGCCGCCTGCGGCAAGCAGGGCGCGACGCTGGGGGACGGCAGCTCGGAGATCACCGGCTCGGCCGGTCCGGCGGGCGCGAACAAGGCCAACCGCGAACTGATGAAGTGCGAAGCGCCGGTGGCGACGCTGTCGCTGATGGAGAACCCCAACGGCTACACCATCAGCGCGCCCAACGGGCTGCCGAATTCGCCGCTGCCGCTGGTGCGGCTGCTGGCGCAGCAGAGCGGCTGCTTCCGCGTCGTCGACCGCAACTCCGGGCTGAAGGCCACGATCCGGGAGCAGGAGCTCAAGGACAGCGGCATCCTGCGCCAGCAGGGCAGCACGGTCCACAAGGGCAAGGGCTACGAGGCGCAGTACACGCTGATCCCCAGCCTCACCTTCAGCGAGCAGGATGCGGGCCGGCAGGTGGGCGGCATCCTCGGGATGATCCCGGTGCTCAACAAGTTCGTCGGCGCGGCCGAGCACATCAAGCTCAAGGAGGCGCAGGTGGCGCTGCTGCTCACCGACAACGAGACCACCGAGCAGGTCGCGGCCGCGACCGGCTCGGTCCGCGTCACCGACCTGGGCATGGGCGGCCTGGTGCTGGGCAAGCTCGGCGGGGCGGCCGGCGCGGGCTGGGCCAACAGCAACGAGGGCAAGGTCATCGCCGCCGCCTTCCTGGACGCGCACAACCAGCTCGTCGTCCAGGCCCGCATGCTGCAGGCCAAGGAGCTGCCCGATCCGGTGCCGATGAAGAAGGCGGGGGAGCCCGGCAAGAAGGTGGCGGCGGGCGCTTGAGTCGACGCCTGCGAGGGCCGCTGCAGCGAGCCACACGCTGGCTGCCGGGCCGGGCGGCGGCCCTTGCCGCCGGTTTTCCCGCGCCAGATGACCTTCGGCCATTCCGCCACGGGCTCTCATGCCCAGAATGACTTCTTCGCCCATACCGTCTCCGCGAGCCAACGGGAAATCCATGACCACGAGCCTCAATCCCTTCGATCCGGACATCGAATCCGTCGCGCGCGCATTCGCCGAGCGCGCCGCGGCCGCCCCCGACGAAGCGCTCAGCCGATGGCGTGCCGATACCGTCTCGCTCTCTCCGGTGCAGCGCGCCACCGGCGCCCGCCTGGCCGCCTCGCAGCTCAACTGGCAGGCCAAGGCCGCCCTCGGTGGCTCGTCCCCCGGCAGCGCGTTGCTGGCTGACTGGGAGAGCGACCGCCTGCGCGCCCCCTACGTCCCCCAACTCCCCCTGCTCACCACCCGACAGACTTATGCCTACTGCGCGGGCATCGTCCTGCAACGCGGCACCCCGGGCGCGATCAACGCGCTGAAGCAGGGACGCATGATCCTTCTCGGCCTGCGTCGCGAGACCTCCACCCTCGCCAACCGCGGCCGCGGCGTCTACGACGACCACATCGTCGTGCTCAATGGCGGCGACGGCCTGCGCACCGCGCGGGTCTTCCCCGCCTGCACGGAACCCGGCGCCCAGTACTCGCAACGCGCCGCGCCCAAGGGCACCGGCCGTGTGGACGCGCGATACAACGACGTGATCTACAAACACGCCGAAGGCTTCGACATGAACGGCGACGGCATCAAGGAAGTCGGCCGGTTGCGCGCTGGCACCTACTTCTTCGGCGAGAAGCCGAAGGGCCATCTGAAAGCCCGCGCCTTCCAGGCCACGCGCACGCAGACCGCCGAGCGCGACACCGATGGCGACGGGCGCTTCAACGCCCTCGACCCCAGCCGCATCGATCCGACCACCGTCGGCACGACGATGTACATCCACCGCGGCGGCACGCAGGCGTCGGGCAACACCTGGTCCGCCGGCTGCCAGACCATTCCCAACGATGTCTATCCGCGCTTCCTGGCGTCGATGGGCCAGATGTCGTCGTTCCACTATGTCCTCGTCGATGGCTACTGATCACCGCCTGCGCAACGCCGCGCTGCTGCTCGCGACCGCCGGCTTCGCCACGCTGGCGAGCTGCGCGGGCACGGGCGACCCAGCCCTGCCCGCGACGACGACCGCCGAGCCGCCTGCCAGCACCTGCAGCTTCGGCGCCTTCGTTGCCGAGACCGATCCCGCCGGACTCAACGTCCGCAGCGCGCCGAATGCCACCGCCAAGGTCCTCGGCAAGCTGCCGCCCACCTTTGTCGAACCCTCGATGAACTACGGCGTGCGGGTCGAGGTCGACGTCGTCGGCGCGCGCAACGGCTGGTTCCTGATCCGCAACGCCCGCGACAACGAGGCCTTGACCGACCGCCCCGCGCGTCCGATGTTCTCGGGCGAAGGCTGGGTCAGCGGCAGCAAGCTGACCGTGAAGTCACAGGCCGACGTCGGCCGCGCGCGGCCGAGCCCGAAGGCGCCCGTCGTCCTGCGCATCGGCGACAACGAGACCTTCGACAACGACGTCGTCATCGAGGCCGGACGACTCGCCGACTGCAATGGCAAGTGGGCCCAGGTGGAGTTCGCGGACCAACGCTTCGCCGCCAAGGATCGAAGCTCGCTGAAGATCGACGCCGCGGCGCGCGCCGGCTTGCCGCCGGGCCGCTTCCGGGCCTGGGTCGACCGCCTCTGCGGGATCCAGGAAACCAGCTGCGACGGCCTGGCGGGCGGGGACCCCGCGCCCTGAGGCCGCCCCCCCGCTGAGCCGGGGGTGCCGTCCCGCTATGCCTCGAGCCGCAGCTGTCCAAACGCCGCCGGCACGTGGAAGTTGGGCTTTTCGCTGCCCGTCGGATTCCACGCGCTGAACTGCCGCGTCTCCTTGTTCCCCTCGATGCGGAACAGGTTGATGCGCCACCCGTCGAGCGGCTGCGGACCGCGCGGCATCGGCACCACCAGTTCCGCCGTCCACAGGCGATGGACCGTATCGACCGCCGTGCGCGCCCGGCTCTCGCCGACGAGGCGCCGGCGCCCGGCGCCGCGCACCTCCAGGTCCATCACCAAGCCGTTGGGTGACACCTCCACCTCGCGGTAGCGGTCCGACCCGGCGTCCTGCGGCGCCTGCAGGAAGACCTCCACCACGTCGCGCTGCCACAGGGGCCAGATCTCCGTCGAGGACAGCTCGCGATCGAAGGTGCTGAGCGCGTTGTAGCGACTGCTGAAGCGCAGGTGCAGCGCGCCGTCCGCATGCAGCAGCTGCACCCGCGTCGACTGCGTCCCGGTCAGCGGCCGGCCGCGCCAGTCGTGGGCGAAGAACATCGCCGGCGCGTCCTCCCAGGCCGAGGCCAGCGCGAAGCCGTCCCGCCCGATCAGCCGCGACGGCAGGCGCGCCGCGCGCGCCAGCGGGCGCTCGACCGCCGCCTCCAGCACCGCCTCGATCAGCAGGTGCTCGCGAAACGCCGCCTTCAGCGTCGGCCTCGCGGCGTCGACGCGGCCGAGGTCCACGCCATTCACGTAATCACGCACGCGCCACATGCCCGGGCCCAAGCCGCGCAGCGTCACCGTGCCGTCGAAGCGCGGCGCATAGAACGCGTAATGCATCACCCCGTTCTTCTCGACGACATGGGTCTCCGGCTTGTCGAAGGCGATGTCGTAGAGCTCGCCGCGATACACACCGTCCGACAGGCCCTTCGTGTTGTGCGCCGCGATCCACTTGCGCCAATGCGATTCGCGCTCCGGCGTTAGGAGGAAGGAGTCCTTGGGCTTGGGATCCTCCGGCCAGGTGAACTTGGTCGACACCACTGCGCCGACGCCAACGGCCGACGCGAAGTCCATGCCACCGGTCGACAGCTCGACGTGGTCGCCCGCGTAGGCCGACCAGCGTCCCATCTGCGCTTTCAGCGCCTTGCCCTTGTGCCGCACCTGCCAGCTCGACAGCGGGTCCGACGCCGGCGCCTGGTCGATCCACGGCATGTTGTGGAAGGCGTAGCTCGTGCCGCAGGGGCAGACCTCGACCACCGCTTCCGGATTCACCGCATGCGCGGCCTCGAACATCGCGCGGTAGAAGTCCGCCATCTGCTCGACCGAATCCTCCGGCTTCGCATGCCGGTGCTTCGGGTTGAAGCACGGCGCCACGCCGTTCAGGTGCTGGCCGTCGACCTTCACCCCGTCGAAGCCCCAGTCCTGGATGATCTTGCGGAACATCGCCGCCGTGCGCTCGCGTGTCTCCTTCGCGCCCGGGCACAGGTAGAGGCAGTTCCACCACGTGATCATCTGCGGCGCGCCGTTCTGGTCGAGCAACAGCAGGTCGGCGTGTTCGTGCAGCTCGTCGCTGCCCGGCGCCACCGCCAGCGGCGCGATCCACAGCCGCGCCTTCATGCCGCGCGCGTGGATGTCGGCCACCAGCGCCTTCATGTCCTCCTCGCCGCGCGGGAATTTCTTGAGGTCGATGTCGAACCAGTCCCCCGTGTGGCGCTGCCAGCCGTCGTCCAGCACCGCCCACTTCAAACCGAGCTCCTGCGCCTTGGGCAGCGTCGCGCGCACGCGGTCGAGCGAGAAGTCGCGCTCGTACCCCCACGCGCACCAGACCGATTCATGCGCGCTGCGCGGCGGCTCGGGGGCGGCCAGTGCCTGTGCGTTCATCAGCCGCCGGTAGCGGTCCAGCGGGACGAAGCAGTCGCCCTCATGCACGGCGATGAAAGCCAGCGGCAGCGCGAGCGTCTCGCCAGGCGCCAGCGTGCGAGGCTCGTCGCCGCGCATCGCGATGTCCACCTGCTCGCCCACCGCCTTCACCGGCAGCGAGACCAGGCGCGGCAGGGTATCCAGATGGCCGATCGCCACGCCCAGGTCGCGCCGCCACACGTCCACCAGCGGCGTGCCGCCGCCGTAGTCGGACGAATCCATGCCGAGGAAGTTGCGCTGCTGGAAGCCGCGCTTGACCGGCTGCATCCAGTCGCGCCGGTCGGTGTGCGTCGCGCCCGAATAGGTCCACCACCCGCCCGCGTGCCGCGGCGCGGCCAGCAGCCGGTGCGCGGCCACCGTCCAGCCCTGCACCGCCAGCGGCCGGTCCGAGCGGTTGACGAAGGCGACCGCCATCAGCGCGACGCCGGGGTGCTCGTCAAGCAGCGTCACCGTGACTGTCTTCTCGACGGCCGCTCCCTCGGCACGGCCAGTCAGCACGAGCCGCTGGCCCGCGCCGAACGGCGTCGCGCCGCTGCTCGGAACGGCGCTCGCAAGGGCGAAGCGGTCGAGCGTCCTCGTCTCCACGACACCGGCGCCCGCACCGCCCGCCGGCGCCGCTCCGCCTGGCGTGGCCGGATCTCCTGCCAGCCCCTGGCCATCGACGATCACGATCGACTCGCCCGCATCGAAGCCGGTGAGCGCCAGCGGCCGCGGGCCGCCCAGGCGCACGAGACGGCTGCGCATCCGGTCGTCGAAGTGCAGCGACAGCCGCTCGTCCTGCAGACGCACGTGTCCGCGTCCGAGGTCCGCCGCCCGGGCCGACGCGGCGGCGCCCGCCGTCGCGGCGAACGCCACACGCGGTGCGACGGTGGCCACGGGCGCGCGCCCAGCCACTGGAGGAAGGCGCGGCGGCCGGTCATCGGGCGGCCGTCCACGCGGTCGGGAAGCTGCGCGCCGCATTGAGGTGGTACAGCTTGTCCACGACGGCCTTGGGCAGGCCCAGGCCCTGCACCGGTTGCTCGAGATCCGACACCTTGAACGTCTCCTCCGTGTTGAAGTAGCGCCAGTGCATGCGCCACACCGGCTCGACTTCCTTCAGCAGCTCGGCGCCTGATTGTTGCGGCGGCTGCGAGACATCGGTGCCATACATCAGGCGGTCCTGGTACTGGATCATGAAGCGGCGCACCTTCCCCCGGTCGCGCTGGCTCTGGTACTGCAGCTGGCCGATGCGCGCGGCCAGGTCCACCTTCGCCAGCGGGAAGCGGTCCAGAAAGGCCGCCAGTTCGTCGACGCTCCGCTCCAGCGAGGCCATGTGCATGCCGATGAACTTCAGCTTCGGATGCGCCGCCACCATGCGGTCGCGCGCGGCCATCTGGTCCTCCCAGCTGGGCATCTCCGGGTGCAGCGCCATGTGGTACTGCGGGTGATGCGCGAAGTAGTCGCGGTCGTTGAGGACCGTCATCTGGTCCAGCGGCAACCAGCAGTTGTGGGGCTCGCCCTGGTGGCCGAGCATGGGGATGCCGCGCGCCTCGAACCAGCTGAACAGCGGCTGGAAGCGGGCGTCGTCGATCATCACCAGCTGGCCCTGCGGGTCGCGCAGGCTCATGCCGATGTTCTTCCACACCTTCACCCCGACCGCGCCGGCACGCAGGCCGGCATCGATGCGCTGCTTCGTCGCATCGAGCCAGCCCGGCCGGTCGACGTGTCCGACGAGAAGCTCACCGCCCAGGCCACCGCCGCCGGCCGCGCCTGGCGCAGCGCGACCGCCACCCGCTGCTGCTCGTCCAGCGGCGGGAAGTCGGGATAGTCGACGTTGATCGTCAGCACCCGGAAGCCGAGCCGCCGTGCGGCATCGACGAACGCCGGATCGGCGTTGTGCAGGTGGACGTGCGCGTCGATCTTGGGCACCTTGGCGAAGTCCGCCATCGTGTAGCGGTCCTCGCCCGCAGCGGTCGCTGCCCGGGCACCAGGGATGGCGCCCATCGAGGCGGCCATCGCGGTCGCCATCAGGCTGGCGGCCAGCCAGGCCGGCAGTGCGGCGCGGGAGGGAGTTCTCGTCGTGTCGGTCATCGTGGGAAATGCAGGTTCAGGCGATCAATCGCAGCTGTAGCGATAGGCGTCGTTGAGGTCCAGCGGCAGCACCAGCGTGCGGATCTTCGCGGCCCGCATCTTGGTGCAGAGCTTGTCGCGCGCGCCGTTCGTGTTCTTGCGGTACTTGGACGCGTACTCGGCGTTGAACACGGGCTTGTTCTTGCTGGTGAAGACCGTGTAGCCGCCGCACTCGTCGTACTGGTTGCACTGCTCGTTGACCGCCATGTCGAAGTAGGGCTCGAGCTGCGCCAGCTGGTCGACATCGTTCTTCAGCGCGATCGCCAGGCCGCGGCCATGCGCCGCGTTGGCGAGGTACTTGTTGTAGTCGAGCTGCGTGGCCGCCGTCAGCGGGAAGCCGGTGCCGTTGGTGTAGCCGTCCACGTTGTCCGGCTCGACGCCATCGCAGCCCTTGGACACGGCCAGGTCCAGCCGGCTCAGCATCACCGCGCGCACGTTGGCCGAGCGCGTGTCCAGCCACTTCTCGCCTTCCCAGCCGTCCAGCGCGTTGCCCATGTCGGCGGCGTTGAAGCGGTTGAAGTCGGGCCGCCAGTTCTCCGAGCTGCCCGCCGAGAAGTAGCACAGCACCTTGCGGCCCTGCGCCTTCAGCTGCGCGATCGTCTGCGCGGAGGTGTCGAACAGGTCGATGTCGTACACGGCCACGTTGTAGCCGGTGTTGAGCGTGCCGCTCAGCTGCCACTGCCAGGTCGTCGCGACGCCGGGCTTCCACCACGACTGCGCCTGGGCACCGGTGGTGGCGGCGAGCGCGGCGGCGGCGGCGACGAGGCCGGTGGCCATCGAACGGATCAGCGATCGTTTCATGAGTTCTCCTGTGGGTCGGGCCGTGTGCCGGCCCGGGTGTTGTGGAACCCCCAACGTCCTCTCCGGGAAGCCGGCGTCAGAACTTGATGCTCGCGCCGATCGTGAACGCCCGGCCCCAGCGGTTGTAGCCCTGAGGCAGCGTGATGGAGCCGTTGCCCAGCGTGTACTCCTGCTTGGCGTCGCTCAGGTTGCGGCCCTCGATCGAGAGCTTCAGCCACTTGTTGAACTCGTAGGACGCCTGCGCGGTCACCCAGGTGATCGCCTTGGCGCGCTCGTTGAAGCCGGGGCCGATCACGTTGATCGCCGAGACGAAGTCGTCGGTGTGGTCGGCGTCGCGCTCAGGCTCCACGGGCCCTTCTCGTACAGCAGGCTCAGCGAGGAGGTCGCCGGCGCGATGCCCTCCAGCGGCCGCTTCTCGCCACCGACCCAGCTGTCCGAGCGGTTGCGCGTGTACTGCGCCCGCACGCCCAGGCCGTTGTCCCACAGGTGCTGGAAGCCGATCTCCATGCCGCGCACCTTGGCCTTGTCGCCGTTGATCGGCTTCATCACATTGAAGAGATGGCCCGGCACGCCGATGTCCACGCCGGTCTGCCAGCTGGTGGTGATCTGGTTCTTGATGTCCTTCTGGAACACCGCGAAGGTCAGCGCCGAGTTGCGGGCGTAGTACCACTCCAGCGAGGCGTCGTACTGCTTGGCGCTGTAGGGCTTGAGGTCGGCGTTGCCGCCGAAGACCTGGGTGAAGTCGCCCCAGGCCACGCTGGCCGTGGTGCTGGTGGGTGCGAGCTGCTCGACCGAGGGCCGCGCCATCGTCTTGGCCGCGCCCAGGCGCAGCTGCAGCTGGTCGGTGAAGTGCCAGACGAAGTTGGCCGACGGCAGGCCGAAGGTGTACGAGGCGTCCTGCCCGATCTGTGTCGGCGCGGCATAGACCGCGGTGTAGTTGAAGGGGCCGTTCTCGGTCAGGCTCTCGATCTTGGCGTCCCAGGCCCTGGCCGAGGTCTTGGTCTTGACCAGGCGCACGCCGATGTCCGCGTTCCAGCGCTCGCCGGAGAGGTCGGCCTCGATGAAGAAGGAAGTGGTCTTCTCGCGCACGCGGTAGCTCTGCAGCGGGTTCCACACCGGCGCGGCCAGGCTGAAGTCGTAGCTGCCGCCGTCCGGGCGCGGCTTGCCGTTGTAGGCCTGCAGCGCCGCGAGGTAGTTGGGCACGTCGAAGCCCAGGAAGCTGCGCGGGAAGCTGCCGCTGACGCCGTTCATGAAGTTGGGCGGGCTCAGGTGCTGGTCCAGCACGTTGCCGCCGAGCTGGCCGACGTTGATCGCGTTGGCGCCGGAGTAGTAGTTCTCGCCGCCGTTGATCGCGTTGTCGACCAGGTCGCGGTGCTTGTCGCGCCGGGTGCTCTGCACGCCGAACTGGATCTGGTCGACGTTGAAGCGGTCCACCGACCACGCGCCGTTCAGCGTCAGGCCGCGGATCTTGTCGTCGATGTTGTCGCCGCTCAGGCCCAGGTAGTGGGTGTTGAAGTCGCTGGCGCCGAACTGGCCGCCGGCCAGGCCGTTGATCAGGTCGCGGCCGTCGGCGAAGGTCGTGCTGATGCTGGGCACCTGCGAGCCGGTCAGCTGCACCGTCGTCACATTGGGCTGGTTCATGCGCAGCACCGTGTAGGTGTCCTGCCCGCCCGAATGGCGCTTGGAGGTCGACTGGTACAGATCGCCGCTGAACTTCAGCGTCTCGGTCGCCTTCCACTCGGCGTTGACGCCGTACAAGGCGCTGTCGACGACGCGATGGGTGGTCAGGTTCAGCAGCTCCGGATTGAGCCGCTGCTCCGGGTCCGGGTTGTCCATCGTGAAGCCGGTGACGACGCCATTGCGGATCTGCATGTTGGACCAGCGACCCGGCGCGAACAGCGTGTAGAAGGACTGCTGGTAGCCGACCTGCGGCGAGTCCAGCCGCGTCCTGATGCCGTCGACGGTGACCTTCAACTGCTCGCTGGGCCGCCACTCGACCTTGCCCGACAGCGCGGTGCGCTTCTTCTGCTCCTGGATGGTGCCGACGCGGAACTGGCCGGGGCCGATCAGGCCTTCCTCGTCGGGGTCGAGCACGCCGTTGCCGTTCGGGTCGATGTTGCCGCCCCAGGCATTGCCGGTCCAGTTGGCGGCCGGGTCGGCGATCGGGTTGCGGGTCCAGCCGCCGTCGTTGCCGGCGGTGTCGGTGCGGACCTTGCGGTCGGCGTAGACCAGGCCGACCAGCACGCCCAGTTCCTTGCCGAAGGTGTTGCTGTAGGTGGCCGAGAGCTTGCCGCCGTTGAGCCTGGACATCAGGTTGCGGTCGCCCTCCACGCGCAGCAGGCCGTGCTGGCCGGGCTGGTCGAAGGGGCTGGCGGAGCGCAGGTTGACCAGGCCGCCGATCGCGCC
>NZ_VOSR01000167.1:0-6415 GCF_007997345.1 Mitsuaria sp. TWR114 | reverse complement strand
AAGCTGCGGTCGATCTTCAGCGTGCTGACCGGCATCCGCTTCAGGTAGGCCAGCGAGGAATAACCGGTGCCGAAATCGTCGATGGCCACGCGCACGCCGCGCTTGGAGATGCGGGTCAGCAGGCTGATGGCCTGCTCGGCATCCTCCAGCAGCAGGCTCTCGGTGACCTCCAGCTCCAGCGCGCTGGGCGGGCAGCCGGTCTCGCCGAGGATGAAGTCCAGCGTCTCGATGAAATCGGGCTGGCGCAGCTGGCGGGCGGACACGTTGACCGCGACCTGCTGCGGCTTGCCCTCCTGGCCCTGCCAGCGCGCCACCTGCGCGCAGGCCTGCTCCAGCACCCAGCGCCCGATCGGGATGATCAGGCCGGTCTCCTCGGCCAGCGGGATGAAGTCCGCCGGCGAGATCGGCCCGCGCGTCGGATGCCGCCAGCGCAGCAGCGCCTCGGCGCCGATCAGCTGGCCGTCGCACAGGCGCACCTGCGGCTGGTATTCGAGGCGGAACTGCGCGGCCTCGTTGGCCTGGCGCAGCGCGTGGGTCAGCTCGAAGCGCTGCTGCACCGCCTGGGTCAGCTCCGGCCGGTAGGCCTGGACCGAGCCGCGCGCATGCAGCTTGGCGCGCACCATGGCGACCTCGGCATTGCGCAGCAGCTCGTCGACCTGCGTGCCGTCGGCCGGAAACAGCGCCAGGCCGATGCTGGCGCCGACATTGAAGCGGTGGTTGTCGATCACGACCGGCTCGTCCATCGCCTGGATCAGGCGGTCGCCCAGGCGCATCGCGGTTTCCTCGTCGACCAGGCCGGACAGCACCACGACGAATTCATCCGCGCCCACCCGCGCCACCGAGTCGCTCAGCCGCGTGACATTGGCGAAGCGCGCCGCTGCCGTCAGCAGCACCTGATCGCCGGCGGCATGGCCGGCGATGTCGTTGACGTCGCGGAAGCCGTCCAGGTCGATGTAGAGCACCGCCACGCAGGTGTGCTCGCGCTGCGCGTTGCCGATCTGGCGCGAGATGCGGTCGCGCAGCAGCGCCGCGTTGGGCAGGCCGGTCAGGCTGTCGTGCAGCGACTGGTGCAGCAGTTCGGCCTCGGTCTGCTTGATGCGGGAGATGTCGGTCAGCACGCTCAGGTACTGCACCTGGTCGGGATCGCCCGACGGCGCCGGCACCTTCACGAAGGTGGCCCACATCGGGATCGATTCGCCGTTCTTGTGGCGCTCGGTGACCTCGCCGCTCCACTTGCCGCGGGACTCGATGTCGGCCCACAGCGCGCGCAGCTTCCCGGGGTCCTGCTCGGCCTCGCGCAGCAGCAGCGGGCGCTTGCCCAGCAGCGTCTGGCGGTCGTGGCCGACCATCGCGACCAGCGCCGGATTGACGTCGACGATGCGCAGGTTGTGGTCGATGACCATGATCCCTTCGCCGCAGTGCTCGTAGACGGTGGCGGCGCGGCGGGCGGCATCGGTGGCCTGCTGCAGCTGGGTGATGTCGCGCGCGATGGCAACCTGGCCGAGGTACTGGTCGTCGTCGACGACCGGCGCGCTGAGCACGTCCAGGCAGCGGGCGCCGCCGTCGGCGCCATCGCGCCAGGTGAGCGTGCGGCCGTCGGCCTGCGTGTCGACCCAGCCCGGCGGGTTGGGCAGGTCGGCGTCGCGGCGGCCGATGATCTCCTGCTCGCTCAGGCCGACGGCGCGCTCGAAGGCCGGATTGCAGCCCTCATAGGCGCCGTTCGCGTCCTTGAAATACATCGGGTCGGGGATCGCGTTCAGCAGCGCGCTGAGGCGGGCGCGCTCGCGGCGCACGCGCTTGAGTTCCTCGCGTCGGCGTTGCAGCCGGCCGCGCTGCTGCACGAACAGGCTGACCATCACGCCCAGCGTCAGGCCGCCGATCACGCAGCCGGCGCCCAGCCAGAACACGGTCGAGCCGGAATCGATCCACGCCGGCAGGCGCGAGGCCATCCCGGTCGCCGCCGCCTGGACCGACGCAGGCGCGGACGCGCCGGCCCATGCCGTCGTGCTCAGGCACGCAGGCAGCAGCGCGGACACGGCAAGGCACCCCCAACGACGGGTCAGGCGAAGACGCATGGCTCACCCAAGCTTTTCTTATGAATGGAGGGGCAACAGCTGGCCCCAGGTCGGCGGCGACCGCGTGTGGCGGCCGCTCCCTTTGGCTCGACCTTCGGAGTATCGGCGCGCGGCTGAAGGGGCCGCTAGGGTTTACAGCGAGGCCGCCACCTGGGTTCCCTGCAGGATTGCACGCTTTGCGTCCAATTCTTTCGCCTCGGCCGAACCGCCGATCAGGTGCACCGACCGGCCCGCCGCGCGCAGCGGCGCCTCGAGTTCGCGCAAGGGCTCCTGGCCGGCGCACAGCACGATGGTGTCGCAGTCGATGCGCTCGGGCTCGGTGCGGTCCTCGCCCCGGCTGATCCACAGGCCGGCCGCGTCGATGCGCTCGTACTGCACGCCGCCGATCATCCGTACACCGTGCGTCTTCAACGCGGCGCGATGGATCCAGCCGGTGGTCTTGCCCAGGCCGGCGCCGAGCTTGCCGGCGCGGCGCTGCAGCAGCGTGATCTCGCGCTCGGCCGGCTGGGGTTGCGGACGGGCGAGGCCGCCGCGGGTCTCCTGCGGATCGCCGACGCCCCAATGCCGGCGCCAGGCGGGCGCATCCAGCGCCAGCGAGTGCCCCTGCTCCAGCAGGAACTCCGACACGTCGAAGCCGATGCCGCCCGCGCCGACCACCGCCACGCGGCGGCCGACCGGCTTCTCGCCGCGCAGCACTTCCAGGTAGGTCAGGACCTGGCCCCGCGCGACGCCTTCCTCCTGGCCGGGGATGCGCGGGTCGCGCGGCGTGACGCCGGTGGCGAGCAGCACCTCGTCGTAGTCCATCAGGTCCTGGGCGCCGACGCGCCGGCCCAGCTGCGGCGTCACGCCCAGCAGTTCCAGCCGCCGCTTGAAGTAGCGCAGCGTCTCGTGGAACTCCTCCTTGCCGGGGATGCGCTTGGCCAGGTTGAACTGGCCGCCGATCTCGGTGGCGGCGTCGATCAGGGTGACGGCATGGCCGCGCTCGGCCAGCGTCGTCGCGGCGGCCAGGCCAGCCGGTCCGGCGCCGACCACGGCCACGCGCTTGCGCCGCTGCTCCGGGGCCACCGGCACGATGCGCAGCAGCGTCTCGTGGCCGGCGCGCGGGTTGACCAGGCAGGACGCGACCTCCTGCTTGAAGACATGGTCCAGGCAGGCCTGGTTGCAGGCGATGCAGGTGTTGATCTCGTCGGCGCGGCCCTCCGCGGCCTTGCGCACGAAGGCGGGGTCGGCCAGCAGCGGCCGCGCCATCGAGACCATGTCGGCCGAGCCGTCGGCCAGCACCGACTCGGCAACCTCCGGCGTGTTGATGCGGTTGCTGGTGATCAGCGGGATGCGCAGGCCCTCGGCGTGCAGCTGGTCGCGCAGCTTCTTCGTGACCCAGGCGAAGCCGGCCCGCGGCACGCTGGTGGCGATCGTCGGGATGCGGGCCTCATGCCAGCCGATGCCGGTGTTGATGATGGTCGCGCCGGCCTGGGCGACGGCGCGCGCGAGCTGCAGCACCTCGTCCCAGCTGCCGCCGTCGGGGACCAGGTCCAGCATCGACAGGCGGTAGATGATGATGAAGTCCGGCCCGACGGCTTCGCGCATGCGGGTCAGGATCTCCACCGGCAGCCGCATGCGTCGCGCGAAGTCGCCGCCCCAGGCATCGCTGCGCTGGTTGGTCGCGGCGACCAGGAACTGGTTGATGAAGTAGCCCTCGGAGCCCATCACCTCCACGCCGTCGTAGCCCGCTTCGCGCGCCAGCACGGCGCAGCGGACGAAGGCGCGGATCTGGCGCTCAATGCCGCGCTCGCTCAGCGCATGCGGCGTGAAGGGCGAGATCGGCGACTTCAGCGCCGAGGGCGCGACGTTGAACGGGTGGTAGCCGTAGCGGCCGGTATGCAGGATCTGCAGCGCGATCTTGCCGCCCTCGGCATGGACCGCGCGCGTGATGGCCTGGTGCCGCCGCGCGGCGCCGCCGGTCATCAAGGTGCCGGCGAAGGGCTTGGCCCAGCCGGCGATGTTGGGCGCGTAGCCGCCGGTGACGATCAGGCCGACCTGGCCGCGGGCGCGCTCGGCGAAGTACTCGGACAGGCGCCCGATGTGCTTGCGCGAGTCCTCCAGCCCCGTGTGCATGCTGCCCATCAGCACGCGGTTCCTGAGGGTGGTGAAGCCCAGGTCCAGGGGCGACAGCAGCTGCGGGTAGGCATTCATGGCGCGGATGCTAGCGGCGCGCCCACCGGCCGTTTAGAGAGTGGAACCCAGGAGGGAAGACCCCAGGTGCGCCCGCGCTGGGCCGGGCGCCAGCAATGCTGTGTCGGTCTTGATATGGAACTACACAAACCTGGCAAGCGGCCACAAGCCGCAGCAACACGGGCCTCGTTCAATCCCGCCATCCTCAATCGGAGTGTCGGACGATGCGATTCAAGACCTGGGCCTGGGGCCTGAGCGTGGCCGCGGCCACCTTGCTGGCTGCCTGCGGGGGCGGCGGTGACAGCAGCACGGCGCAGATGCGCCTTCTCAACGCCAGCATCGGCTATGCCGCGCTGGACATGTCGGTGGACAGCACGACGGTCAACTCCGCCGTGGCCTACGCCGGGGTCGGCAGCTATGCCGACGTGAAGACCTCCGCCACCGGCACCGAGATCCAGAGCAACAGCGTCGGCAGCACGCTGGCCTCGTCCACGCCGACGCTGGCGGCCGGCAGCCACTACGCGATGATCGCCTACGGCTCGGCGGGCTCGCTGCAGACGACGCTGCTGCAGGAGGACCAGGAAGCGCCGGCCTCCGGCAAGTCCAAGCTGCTGGTGCTGAACCTGGCGCCGGACGCGGGCTCGATGGACGTCTACGTCACCGGCGCGGACGAGACGCTGGACACCGCGTCGACGGTGGCGGCCGGCATCGCGGCCGGCTCGGGCAGCGGTTACGTGTCGCTGAACAGCGGCACCTTCCGGGTCCGCCTGACCGCCGCCGGCTCCAAGAGCGACGTGCGCCTGGACATCCCCAGCATCACCCTGCCCTCGGCCGGCGTCTCGACGCTGGTGCTGACCGGCAGCGCCGGCGGCGTGCTGGTCAACGGCATCCAGCTGATCCAGCAGGGCGCGACGACCAACTTCCCCAACACCACCGCACGGGCGCGGCTGGTGGCGGCGGTGGGCGGCAGCGCATTGGTGTCCGGCTCGGTCGGCCAGACGGCGCTGATGCCCACCTCGGTCGCGCGACGATCGGCGACTACACGACCCTCACGGCCGGCGCGGCCGACCTGTCGGTCTACGTCAACGGCCAGCTGATGTCCTTCGCCAAGCCGACGCTGGTGGCGGGCAACGACTACACGCTGATGGTGTGGGGCCCGGCGGCGAGTCCGCAGCTGGCGGTGCTGACCGATGACAACCGCCTGCCCACCAGCCCGACGACGACCGCCAAGATCCGCCTGGTCAACGGCGTGGCGAGCGCCGCGACCGGCCTGACGCTGAACGTCGACTACAGCGCGCTGGCGTCGAACGTGGTGGCCGGGACGGCCTCAACGGCGCAGACGACGCCGGCCTCGACCGCGGCGCTGCTGACGGTGACCTCGCCGTCGTCGACGACGCCGGTGTACTCGCTGAGCGACCTGGGCATCACCGCGGGTTACGTCTACACCGTCTTCGTGATGGGCGACAGCACCGCCATGGTGGGCTCGCTGCGCCGCGAACGCACGAACAACTGAGGCGCCAGAAGCTCCCAAAGCACCGAAAGCGCCGGCCGGGCCCACGCCCGGCCCTCGGGCCCGACGCTCCGGGCCCCAGTACCTTCCTCCCTGTTGGCCACGTCCTCTCACGAGGCGTGGCCTTTTTTTCGCTGGTCGGCTGCCCCAACTTTGAGTCAGACCGACTCTCACCTGAATCAGGCGCGTTCGACAAAGAGGCAAGTGAGGGCCACTGCGCCCGCGGGAAGCGCTCCTTAGCCTCCCAGGTTTTTCACTTGGCGCCCGACGGGCGATGCCGACGATGCACTCCCAGAACCGAAACACCCTGATCCTGTGGCTGGCGCTGAGCTGCGCCGCGCTGCTCGTGGCCTGCGGCGGAGGCGGATCCCACAAGGACGCCCGGGTCCGGCTGCTCAATGCCAGCGCCGATCTGTCGTCCGCCGACTTGTTCGTCGAGAACGGCAAGCTGGCGTCCTCGATCGCCGCGCGCTCGGTCAGCGCTTATGCGGACCGCGGCCCGGGTGGCTTGTCGCTGCAGATCCGCAGCAGCGGCGACGGGGCGACGGTCGCGTCCTCGCCCGCGACGCTCAAGGACCAGACCCACTACACGGTGATCGCCTACGGCCGGACCGGGGCCATCCGGACCAGCCTGCTGCAGGAGGACCAGGAAGCGCCG
>NZ_VOSR01000166.1:0-6065 GCF_007997345.1 Mitsuaria sp. TWR114 | reverse complement strand
CCTGCGCGAACTGGCGCAGGCGCTGCGACTGGTCGCCCATTACCGGGCCGAGATCGATACCGCCCGCCCGGCGCTGCTGGCCGCGCTGCCCGCGCTGGACAGCCAGCCGGCGGAGATCCAGCGCCCGCTGCTGACGGCCGCCTTCACGCTCTACGCCTTCGACGCGGCGCCGCTGCTGCGTCCGCTGCTGCCGCGCCTGGCCGCGCCGCGCGAGTTCGCGATCGCCGCCTATGCGCTGATGCAGACCCGCCAGCCGGCGGACCTGGCGCTGATCCAGTCGCAACTGGCGCAGCGCGACCGCGACGAGCCGCGTCTGCAGGCGCTGGCCCAGGCGCTGGCGACGGCGCAGGGCGTTCCGCAGCCGGCGCGTCCGCCGCTGGCGGACCTGCTGGCGATCCGCCCCGGCTACCCGGTGGTGTTCAGCTTCCAGCGACCGGGCCGGCAGCAGATGGGCCTGGCGCTGGTGCGGCAGGCCGACGGCCGTTTCGTGCGACGCGCCGATGGCGGGCTGTTCAACATCGAGCAGCTGGCGCTCTCCAGCAGCGGCCTGCCGGGCACGATCACGCTGGGCAACACCCCGCAGGGCCTGTTCACCATCCAGGGCGCCGGACGCGCCGCCTCCAACATCTGGATCGGCCCGACGCCTTACCTCCACACCAAGGTGCCGGGCGAAGCCAGCGTCGCCGAGTACGAGCAGCGCGTCCCCGGCGCCGACGAGCCGGCCTGGACGCTGGACCGCTACCGCGCGCTGCTGCCCGCGTCCTGGCGCGACTACGCCCCCCTGCAGGAGGCCTGGCTCGCGGGCCGCGCCGGTCGCGACGAAATGCTGATGCATGGCAGCACCATCGATCCGCGCTACTACGTCGGCAGCCGCTTCTACCCGGGCACGCCGTCGGATGGTTGCCTGGTGGCGATGGAATACTGGTCGCCGGAGGGCACGATGGTGCACAGCGACCAGATCGCACTGCTGCAGGCCTTCACCGCCCAGGGCCGTGACCGCGGCTACATGGTGCTGGTCGAGCTGGACCCGGCCCCCACGCCGGTCGCCCTGGCCGAGGTGATCCAGTCCGTGCTCGACGCCGAGGCCCGCGCGCCCGGCCGCCGGTGAGGCTCGAACAGGGCGTGAGGTTCGCGGACGCGAGGCCTCATGCCCTGGTCGGGCCTGCGCGCCGAAGGTGGCAGTCCTTGCCAGAGCCCTTGCGATCACCACTGGTTATGGCGTTCCCGCGCCGTTTCATTGGCAGCCGCCGGGCGCGCCCACTAGAGTAGGCCGCACCATGCCCGATTCCCCGCAGCCTCTGAACACCGAAGCCCCGAGCGAGCATCACCCGGATCTGGACCTGTACGACAGCCTCCGCCTGATGGAGGTCTTCATCGACGACCAGCGCGCGGCCGTGGCGGCGGTGCGCGCGGCGGCCGGGGCGCTCGCAGCGGCCGTGGACGCGGCGCTGCCGCGGTTGGTGGCCGGCGGGCGCTTGCTGTACGCGGGCGCGGGCACCTCGGGCCGGCTGGGGGTGCTGGACAGCGTCGAGCTGGTGCCGACCTTCTCCTGGCCGCGCGAGCGTGCCGTCGCGGTCCTGGCCGGCGGCGAGGGCGCGATGTTCGTGGCCGTCGAGGGCGCCGAGGACGACGAGCCGCAGGGCCGCCGCGACCTGGAGGCGCTCGCGCCGACGCCGGACGACGTCGTCATCGGCATCGCCGCCTCGGGCCACACGCCGTATGTGCTGGGCGCGCTGGCGGCCGGGCGTGCAGCGGGCGCGCTGACGGTGGCGCTGGCCAACAACCCGGGCGCCGCGGTGCTGGCCGCCAGCGATCATCCGATCCTGCTGGACACCGGCGCCGAGGTCATCTCGGGCAGCACGCGGCTGAAGGCCGGTACGGCGCAGAAGATCGCGCTCAACAGTTTCTCGAGCGCGCTGATGGTCCGCCTGCACAAGGTCCACGGCAACCTGATGGTGGACATGAAGGCGACCAACGCGAAGCTGGTGCGCCGCGCGGTCGCGCTGACGATGCGCGCCAGCGCTGCCGACGAGCCGGCGGCGCGCGCCGCGCTCGAGCGCTGCGGCTTCCACGTCAAGACGGCGATCGTGATGCTGCGGCGCGCGATCGATGCGGAGGCGGCCCGGGCGCTGCTCGCGCGCCATGCGGGCAATCTGCGCCAGGCGCTGGCCGAGCGCTGATCCGCAAGCGGCCCTCGCACGCAAGCGCGGCAATCCCCATGCGGCCGCCGCTGCGTTTGCACCGACACTGAGGCCCATGTCCGCCTCCCCCGTCTCCCCTGCTTCCGCGTCGATCCGCAGCCCCTGGGCCTGGGTGCCCACGCTGTACTTCGCGCAGGCCCTGCCGTACGTCTTCGTAATGTCGATGTCGACGGTCATGTACAAGAACTTCGGCATCTCCAACACGGACATGGCGCTGTTCACCTCGGGCCTCTACCTGCCCTGGGTGGTCAAGCCGCTGTGGTCGCCGCTGGTGGAGATGTTCGCGACCAAACGGTTGTGGACGGTCGCGACGCAGTTCCTGATCGCCGCGGCGCTGACTGCCGTCGCGCTGGCGCTGCCCTTGCCGGCGTTCTTCCAGCTGTCGCTGGCGGCGTTGTGGGTGATGGCCTTCGTCTCGGCCTCGCACGACATCGCGGCGGACGGCCTTTACCTGCTGTCGCTGGCCCAGCATCAGCAGGCCGCCTTCGTCGGTGTGCGCTCCACCTTCTACCGGCTGGCCAACATCGCCTGCATGGGCGGACTTGTCGTGCTGGCCGGCGAGGTGCAGAAGACGTACGGCAGCTGGGTCCTTGCCTGGCAGACCGTCATCGCGCTGATGGCGGGCGGCTTCCTGCTGCTGGCGGGCTATCACTGGTGGCGCCTGCCTCGCCCGGCGGCCGACGCCCCGATGCCGCGCTCGGAGCGCAGCAGCGCCACCTTCGTCCACATCTTTGCGGAGTTCTTCCGCAAGCCCGGCCTCGCGGTGATCCTCGGCTTCCTGCTGCTGTACCGCTTCCCCGAGGCGCAACTCCTGAAGCTGGCGGTGCCCTTTTTGCTCGACCCGCAGGACCAGGGCGGTTTGGGGCTCAGCAACACGGAACTCGGCATCGTCTACGGCACCGTGGGCCTGATCGCGCTCACAGTGGGCGGGCTGCTGGGGGGATGGGCGATCTCGCGCGTGGGCCTGAAGCGCGCGCTGTGGCCGATGGTGCTCGCCATGCACCTTCCGAACGTGGTCTTCCTGGCGATGGCGTGGTCCCATCCGGGTTCGTTGTGGATCGTCGCGGCGGCGCTTGCCGTTGAACAGTTCGGCTACGGCCTGGGCTTCACCGCCTACATGATGTTCATGGTGCTGGTCGCGGATGGACCACACAAGACGGCGCATTACTCGATCTGCACCGGCTTCATGGCGCTGGGCATGATGCTTCCCGGCATGTGGAGCGGCTGGCTGCAGGACCAGCTCGGCTACCTGCACTTCTTCGGCTGGGTGCTGCTCGCGACGATCCCGTCGCTGGTCATGACCGCGCTGATCCGCATCCCCGAGGGCTTCGGCCGCAAGGAGCCCGGCGCGTGAGCGCGGCCGCGCCCGGCATGCGATCGGCGGCCGGCGAGCGGCTGCTGTCGCTCGACGCCTTCCGCGGCTTCGCGATCGCGGCGATGCTGCTGGTCAACAACCCGGGCGACTGGTCGGCCCTGTACGCGCCGCTCGGGCACGCGCAGTGGCACGGCTGGACCTTCACCGACTGGATCTTCCCGTTCTTCGTCTTCATCAGCGGGATCTCGATGAGCTTCAGCCTGGCCCGCCGCGGCCAGATCTCCGATCGCGGCGCGCTGCTGCGCCATGCCTGGCGGCGCGGGACGACCATCGTGCTGATCGGCCTGCTGCTGAACCTGTTCCCGTTCTTCCACTTCGAGACGGTGCGGCTGCCGGGCGTGCTGCAGCGGCTCGGACTGATCACGATCCTCGCGGCCCCGATCGCGCTCTGGTGTGGCTGGCGCGCGCAGCTGGCCGTGTTCATCGGCCTGCTGCTGGGCTACGGGCTGATCCAGACCTTTGTGGCCGTGCCCGATGCGCAGGGCGTCTGGCACCGCGGCTCGCTGCAGCCCGGCGAGGACGTCGGCGCCTGGCTGGACCGGGCGCTGCTGGGCGGGCACCTGTGGGCGAAGAGCAAGACCTGGGACCCCGAAGGCCTGTTGAGCACGCTGCCGGCCGTCGCCAGCCAGATCGCGGGATTGCTGGCGGGCCGCTGGCTCGCGCGACGGGGTCGCGATCCCGCCGAGAAGGCGATGTGGTTCATGGTGGCGGGGCTGGGCTGCCTCTGGGCCGCCCAGGTCCTCGATGCCTGGACGCTGCCCATCAACAAGAATCTGTGGACGCCCGCCTTCGTTTTCCTGACCACCGGCTGGGGGTGCCTCGTGTTCGGCGTGTTCTACTGGCTCCTCGATGCCGCGCCATTGCCCCGGATGCGCGACGCGATGGCGCGGCGCTTGCAGCCGCTGGTGGTGTTCGGCATGAACGCGCTGTTCCTGTTCGCGCTGTCCGGGCTGGTGGCCCGGCTGCTCGGGCTGGTCCACGTCGCCGAGGGCCTGTCGCTCAAGGCCTGGCTCTTCGCGCCGCTGCGCGCGCTGCCGGTGGATCCGCGTTTCGCGTCGCTGCTGTTCGCCGTCGGCTTCGTGGCGGTGTTCTACGGCATCGCGTGGGCGATGTGGCGGCGCGGCTGGATCGTGAAAGTGTGAGCGGGCCGCACGGCGCCGCCGGATGAAGTTTCGATGCGACGACGACAGTGGATGACCGCGGCCCTGGCCGCACCGGTGTTCGGCAGCCTGGGGACGGCGCTGCCGGGTTGCTCGACGGGACGGTCGAGCGCCGTGCCGGCCCGGACCGAGGCCGCCACCGCCGACGACGGCCCGCCGCCCGCGCCGCGCGAGTTCCGGGCCGCCTGGGTGGCGACGGTCGCCAACATCGACTGGCCCAGCCGCCGCGGTCTGAGCGACGCCGCGCAGATCGCCGAGATCCACGCGATCCTGGACCACGCCCGGGCGCTGCGCCTGAATGCGATCGTGCTGCAGGTCCGCACCAGCGCGGACGCGCTGTACCGCTCCACGCTGGAGCCCTGGAGCGAGTACCTGTCCGGCGTCCAGGGCCAGGGACCGGGCTACGACCCGCTGGCGCTGTGGATCGAGCAGGCCCGCGCGCGCGGTCTTGAACTCCACGCCTGGCTGAACCCGTATCGGGCGAAGCAGAGCGGCGGCAAGTCCGCGCCCGCCGCCACGCACCTGAGCCGCACGCGGCCGGACTGGGTGAAGAAGTACGGCGACCAGCTCTGGATCGATCCCGGCGAACCGGGCGCCGCCGACCACACGCTGGCGGTCTGCCGCGACCTGCTCACCCGCTACGACGTCGACGGCCTGCACATCGACGACTACTTCTATCCCTACCCGGTCCAGGACGCGGCCAAGCAGGACATCGACTTCCCCGACGACGCGAGCTGGCTGCGCTACGTCCGGGGCGGCGGCACGCTGGCGCGGGCCGACTGGCGCCGCGACAACGTCGACCAGCTGGTGCGGCGCTTGTACGAGCTGGTGCGCGAGCTGCGGCCGGCGGCGCGCGTCGGCATCAGTCCCTTCGGCCTGCCGCGCCCGGACCTGCGGCCGGCGGGCATCACCGGGTTCTCGCAGTACGACAAGCTCTACGCGCACGTCGAGCATTGGATGGCCATGGGCTGGCTGGACTACCTGGCGCCGCAGCTCTACTGGCCGCGCGCGCAGAAGCCGCAAGCCTTCGAGCCGCTGATGCGGGCCTGGCAAGGGCTCAATCCGCTGGGGCGGCATGTCTGGCCGGGGCTGTTCACCAGCCGCGCCGGCAACGAGGCCGATGGCTGGCCGCTGGAGGAAATCGCCGAGCAGGTGGCGCTCACGCGTGCCGCGCCGGGTGCTGGCGGTCACCTGCACTTCAGCATGGTGGCGCTGCTGAAGAACCGCCGCGGCATCGCCGACGCGCTGCGCGACGGGGCCTATGCGCAGGCGGCGCTCGCGCCCGCCACGCCCTGGCTCTGGCCCGCGATGACGCGCACCGTCGCGCCC
>NZ_VOSR01000165.1:0-3165 GCF_007997345.1 Mitsuaria sp. TWR114 | reverse complement strand
GGGCCTGCGCGAACTCGCGCGCACGTTGATGCATCAACGGATCGCCGCGCGTCTCCCCTGGCCCTGGGACAGCGAGATCGAATCGCTTGGCGGCGCGCTGTGCTGGCGGATGGGCGTGACGCTGCCGGTGGCGGCGGTGCCGGAGCAACTCGCACGCTTGCGGGAGCAGCTGCCGCTGCTGGCGGACGAGCCGGTGACGCCGGAGGACCTCGCGCTGGCCCAGGCCCTCGCGCTGGGGGACTGGCAGGCGCAACTGGCGGAGGCGCCGGATGCGTGCTGGCGCAGGCGATGGCGGCGGGGGAGCTGGAGGCGGTCCTGCAATGGCCCCAGCGGGTGAGAGCGATCAGCGCGCCGGTGCTGCAGCTGCTGATGGCCGCCAGCTGGCGCGACAACCGCACGCAATTGCTGCTTCTGGGCGATGCGGGCCCACCGGCGCCGGCGCAGCGCGCCTGGCCCGGGCTGGCGCTGACTACAATGCGCGCTGTCATTGGGGAGTAGCCGCTGCACCCCGCCCGTCGCCCGACGGGCCGATTCAGCAGACCCGCGTCAACAGACTTGAGCTTCGGCTCATGGCGCGAGGTAGCCAGGAACCCGCGGGTTCCCAGCCTGGCGAGACCTTTGACCATGCCCCCGGACCTGCGGCCGGCGGCGGCATGGTCATGGGTTCGTTCCGGCCGCTGAGTCCTTCATGGAAGCCTTCCTCATCTCCACCGGCCTCGTGGCCCTCGCCGAGATCGGCGACAAGACCCAACTGCTGGCCTTCATCCTGGCGGCGCGTTTTCGCAAGCCGGGGCCGATCGTGCTGGGCATCCTGATCGCGACGCTGGTCAATCACGCCTGTGCGGGCGCCGTCGGCAGCTGGATCACGACGCAGGTCTCCGCGCAGACCTTGCGCTGGGTGCTGGGCCTGGGCTTCATCGCGATGGCGGTGTGGACGCTGATTCCCGACAAGATCGAGGAAGAGGAAACCGGCGGCAAGTTCCGGCTGGGCGTGCTGGGCACGACGATCGTGGCGTTCTTCCTGGCCGAGATGGGCGACAAGACGCAGATCGCGACGGTGGCGCTGGCGGCGCGCTTCAATGACTTGTGGATGGTGGTGGCGGGCACGACGCTGGGGATGATGATCGCCAACGTGCCGGCGGTGCTGGTGGGTGGCAAGCTCGCGCACAAGCTGCCGGTGCGGCTGGTTCACGCCATCGCGGCGGCGATCTTCGCGGTGCTGGGCGTGCTCACGCTTCTGGGGGCAGGCGCGTCGATGGGGTTGTGACCCCGGTCCTCCGACAGCAGCCTCATGCCCGCGCATGAGGCGGCATCGCGGTCGAAGGTCATGGTGCATCCGCAGCCGGCAGTCCGGCCCAGTCGCTCGATCAGGTAGTCCGCGAAGTCGGCTCGGCCCACATGGAAGCGCGCGACGGCGTCGATGACGTCCTCGACCTGCTCGAAGACCAGTCCGCCCTCCCGCAGCAGTTCGATCAAGGCGCGGGCGACCTCGTCGCGTTTCACCTTGCAGCTCTTGTTCAGCACCCACACCAGCTCCACCAGCGTCGGGACGGTGATGTAGCCGGGCGCCTGCGGCGTGAAGCTGGAGAGCAGCGATTTGGCCGCGCGGTACTGCACGGGTTCGTTTCGTGTGACGAAACGGACCAGGATGTTGGTATCGATGCCGACCATCACTTGCGCTTCTCCTTGCGCTTGGCGCTTTTACGGCGCTGGCGCTCCATGGAGGCGAAGGTGTGATTCATCTCGTCGATCGTCACGGGCCGACGCACGCGCGTGGGAACGATGCCTGCGATCGGCAAGGGCCGCGTGGCCACGTAGAAAAGGAATTCGTCCGGAGCGACGTGGAAGAACTCCACCTGGTCGCCCGGGCCGATGCGAAGGGCGTCCAGCACGCCTTGCGGAAGGGTGATCTGGAGGCCTTCGCCGATCGTGGCGACCGGTCCGATGCTCCGTACGCAATGAGAGGCCATGGATGACTCCTTGTCGTTTCAACGAAAGAAGCCCGCCACTCTAGGCATGCCGATCCCGAGCCGCACTTCCTCAAATCAGTCATTGAGGAGGGAGCGCCGGCCCCTCGGACGGGGGCCCGCGAAAGGGGCGCCCCGCGACGGTCTATCGCGCCGACGCCTGCCGCACCGCGCGCTCCCACTGCGCCATCAGCGCCTGGGCGCGGTCGCGCGACAGGGTGGGGCGGAACACGCGCTCGGCCTGCCAGTTGCGGCCGATGTCGTCGAGGTTGCGGTAGACGCCGACCGTCAGTCCGGCCAGGTAGGCCGCGCCCAGCGCCGTCGTCTCGATCACCTTGGGCCGCACGACCGGGATGCCCAGCAGGTCCGCCTGGAACTGCATCAGCAGGTCGTTCACGCAGGCGCCGCCGTCCACCCGCAGCTCGCTCACCGGCGCGCCACCCGCCGCGACCGCGTCCCGGCTCATCGCCTGCAGCAGCGCCGCGCTCTGGAACGCGATGCTCTCCAGCGCCGCGCGCGCGATGTGCGCCACCGTCGATCCCCGCGTCAGGCCCACGATCGCGCCGCGCGCCTCCGCGTCCCAGTAGGGCGCGCCCAGCCCGGTGAAGGCCGGCACGAACATCACGCCACCCGCGTCCGGCACGCTCTCCGCCAGCCCCTGCACCTCGCCGCTCGCCTTGATCGCGTTCAGCCCGTCGCGCAGCCACTGCACCACCGCGCCGCCGATGAAGACGCTGCCCTCCAGCGCGTAGCGCGGCGTCGCGTCGATCTGCGCGGCGCTGGTGGTGATCAACCCGTTCGCGCTGGTCTGGAAGCGCGTCCCCGTGTGCATCAGCATGAAGCAGCCGGTGCCGTAGGTGTTCTTGGCCATGCCGGCCTCGAAGCAGGCCTGGCCGAACAGCGCGCTCTGCTGGTCGCCGCCGATGCCGCCGATGGTGAGGGCGCCGCCCAGGTGCTCCGGCGCCGCCTTGCCGAATTCATGCGCCGACGGCTTCACCTCGGGCAGCAGGGACGCGGGGATGCCCAGCAGCGCCAGCAGCTCCTCGTCCCAGCGGTTCTCGCGCACGTTGAACAGCATCGTGCGCGAGGCATTGCTCACGTCGGTGACATGCACCTCGCCGTTGGTCAGCTTCCAGATCAGCCAGCTGTCGATCGTGCCGAAGGCCAGTTCGCCGCGCTCGGCCTGCTCGCGCGCGCC
>NZ_VOSR01000164.1:0-6983 GCF_007997345.1 Mitsuaria sp. TWR114 | reverse complement strand
ATCGGCGCCGTGCGCGCGCTGATGCCCCGTCTGGACGCGGCGACGCGGGCCGCCGAAGCGCGCGGTGCGACCGTGCTCCAGGCCGGCGTGCCGTTGTTCGCCGCGGCCGCCTCGGATCAAGCCGAACGCGAGATCCACACCATCGGCCTGGGGTCGCTGCTGGGCATCGTGGCCTTGACGCTGATGGCCTTCCGCTCGCTGCGACCGCGTCTGCTGGTGATGCTGTCGATGGCGGTCGGGCTGCTGGTCGCGACCTCGGTGACGCTGCTGTGCTTCGGCGAGCTGCACCTGGTGACGCTGGTCTTCGGCGTCAGCCTGCTGGGCGTGGCCGAGAACTACGGCACCAACTACTTCAGCGCCCGGCAGGGCCTGCCGCCCGCCGAGCGCTGGACCATGCTGGCGCGCCAGATCCCGGTGGTCAGCCTGGCGATGGCGACGACGGTGATCGGCTACGCGATGCTGGCGCTGCCGCCGTTCCCCGGGCTGCGGCAAGTGGCGGTGTTCTCCGCGACCGGCCTGGTCGCGGCCTTCGTGACCGTGCTGTGGTGGTTCCCGCTGCTGGACGGCCAGGGCCGCATGGCCCCGACGCGCTTCGCCGAGTGGCTGGGCGCGCGCCGCGCGCGGTGGCCCAGCCTGGGCGCGCGGGGACTGACGCTGCTGGGCCTGGGCACGCTGCTGCTGGCCGCGGCCGGCGCGAGCCGACTGCGCGTCGACGACGACATCCGCCAGCTGCAGTCCGCGCCGCCGGCGCTGGTCGCGCAGCAGCGCGAATTCGCCCGCTTGATGCAGGCGCCCGGCGTGGCGCAGTTCTTTGTCGTCCAGGGCGAGACCGAGCAGGCCCTGCTGGAACACGAAGAAGCCCTGACCGCCCGGCTGCGCGCCATGGGCCTGGGCGTGCAGGCGGTCAGCGACTGGCTGCCCTCGCTGCGCCGTCAGCGCGAGGACCAGGCCCTGGCCGCGCGCCGCATGACGGAGCTCCAGCCGGTGATCGAGGAACGGCTCGGACAGCCGGTGTCGCTCGGGCGCGGCGCCGCTGGCGAACTGACGCCGCGGGCCTGGCTGGACAGCCCCGCCAGCGAGCCGATGCGCGCGCAGTGGCTGGGCCGGCTGGGCGACGGACCCGCGTCTGCGGTGCTGCTGCGCGGCGCGGAGTCGCGCGAGACGCGCGACGCGCTGGCCGCCCTGCGCCTGCCGGGTGTGACCTGGGTCGACAAGGTCGGCGAGGTCAGCGACCTGCTCGGCCGCTACCGCGTGCTGATGATCGCCGTGCTGGTGCTGGGGCATGCGCTCACCTGGGCCGCGCTGGCCTGGCGTTTCGGCCGCGCGTCCTGGCGCGCGCTGGCGCCCACCGCGCCGTCTTCACCGCCATCGCGCTGTGGACCGGCGCCGCCTGGGGCAAGCCGACCTGGGGCACCTGGTGGGTCTGGGACGCGCGGCTGACCTCGGAGCTGCTGCTGCTGTTCCTCTATCTCGGCTACCTGGCCCTGGTCTCGGCCATCGACGACGTCCGCCGCGCCGATCACGCCGGGGCCTTGCTGCTGCTGGTCGGTGTCGTCAACGTGCCGGTCATCTACTTCTCGGTGAAGTGGTGGAACACGCTGCATCAAGGCGGGTCGATCCGCTTCGATGCCGCCCCGTCCATGGCGAGCTCGATGCTCGCCGGCATGCTGCTGATGGCGCTGGCCTGCTGGGCCTACGCGATCGCGGTCTCGCTGGCGCGCGCCCGCTGCCTGCTGCGCGAACGCCACCTGGAGGCACTGCCATGAGCCACGCGTTCTACCTCGCCATCGGCTGGGCCGCGGGCCTGCTGCTGCTGGTTGAAGTCCTGGAGCTGTGGCGCCGTGCCCGCCAATCGTCTCCGCTCCCTGAACCGGCCGGCGAGGAGGAGTCCGCTTGAAAGCCCGTCAACGCCGCCTGCTGGCCGTGCTGCTCGGTGTCGGTGCCCTCGGGCTCGCGACCGCGCTGGTGCTGCGCGCGCTGGGCGACAACGTCATGTTCTTCTTCAGCCCGACCCAGATCGCCGCGGCGCAGGCGCCGCGCGACGCCGCCTTCCGCCTCGGCGGGCTGGTGGAGCCGGCCTCGCTGCATCGCGACGCCGGCGACAGCCTCACCGTCCGCTTCGTCGTCACCGACCAGGTCCATCGCGTGCCGGTGCGCTATCGCGGCGTGCTGCCCGACCTGTTCAAGGAGGGCAAGGGCGTCGTCGTGGCCGGCCGCCTGCGCGGTGCGCACCATGCCGACGATGCCGCCGGCCGGCCCGCTCAGGATCGCGTCCTTGCCCTGGAAGCGGCGCGCCTCGGTCAGGCCGCCGGAGCTCTGCATGAAGAACAGCCGCACGCCCGGCATCTCGGCGGCGACCTGGTCGACGTAGCGGCGCAGGATCGGGCTCAGGTAGGCGTCGACCACGGTGGTGTCGCCGCGCGGGATCAGCTTCATCAGCGGGCTGACCTCGTGCGAGACCGAGATCTGCGTGAACCCGACCGCCTGCGCCAGGCGCTTGGCGGCCAGCTCATGCTCGGGGGCGCGCCAGCCGTGCAGGAACACGATGGCGCAGGCGCGCAGGCCGGCGTCGAAGGCCGATTGCAGGTCGACGCGCAGCGCGGCCTCGTCCAGCGGTCTGATCTCCACGCCCTGGGCGTCGACGCGCTCATCGGCTTCGATCACCCGCTCGTAGAGCAGCTCGGGCAGCTGGATGTGGCGCTCGAAGAGCTTGGGCCGCGCCTGCGTCGCGATGCGCAGCGCGTCGCGGAAACCGCGCGTCGTCACCAGCAGCGTGCGGTCGCCGCGGCGCTCCAGCAGCGCGTTGGTCGCCACCGTCGTGCCCATCTTCACGCAGTCGACGAGCGCCGCGGTGATCGCTTCGCCCGCCTTCAGGCCGAGCAGGCGACGGATGCCTTCGACCGCGGCATCGCGGTAGTGCTCGGGATTCTCGGACAGCAGCTTGAGCGTATGCAGCGTGCCATCGGGCGCGCGGCCGACCAGGTCGGTGAAGGTGCCGCCGCGGTCGATCCAGAACTGCCAGCGATCGGGGGTGGGAGTGGCTTGCATCGTGAGGTCCAGGAGGTCCGTTCCAGCACCCGGCATCCAGCGCCGGGCGCCCGTGATTCGAAGGGTTCGGGCCGCTCAGGCGGCGGCCGGCGCCAGCTCGCGACCGCGGGTTTCCGGCAGCGCCAGCGCCGCCAGGATCACCAGCCCGTAGCACAGCGCCGCCATCCAGCCCAGCGTCTGCCCCAGCGGGTACTGGGTGCTGAAGTGGCCGATCAGCGCCGGGCACGCGGCGCCGAGCGCCCGTCCGATGTTGTAGCAAAAGCCCTGGCCGGAGCCGCGCACGTCGCTGGGAAAGAGTTCGGCCAGGAAGGCGCCCATGCCGGAGAAGATGCCGGACAGGAAGAAACCCAGCGGGAAACCGAGCACCAGCATCGCCGCGTCGGTGATCGGCATCTGGGTGTAGGCCAGCACCAGCACGCCGCCCATCAGCGCGAACAGCATGAAGCAGCGGCGTCTTCCGATGGCATCGCAGAGCCAGGCGCTGGTCAGGTAGCCGGCGAAGGAGCCGGCGATCAGCACCAGCAGGTAGCCGCTGGTGCCCAGCACCGAGAGCTGCCGCTCGGTCTTGAGGAAGGTCGGCAGCCAGGTGGTCACCGAGTAGTACGCGCCCTGCATGCCGGTGGCCAGCAGGCTCGCCAGCACCGTGTTGCGCAGCAGCTCGGGCGAGAAGATGCGCAGGAAGTTGGCGCGCTGCCCGCGGGCCTTGGCACGCGCCTGCTCGGCCAGGTAGACCGGCGGTTCGTCGAGGTTGCGGCGGATGTAGAGGATCAGCAGCGCCGGCAGGATGCCGATCCAGAACAGCACCTTCCAAGCGGTCTCCGGCGGCAGCACCGAGTACAGCCCCCAGAACGCCAGCGCCGAGGCCGCCCAGCCGATCGCCCAGCTGCTCTGCACCAGGCCGGCCGCCTTGCCGCGGTGCTTGGCGTTGATCGTCTCGGCGATCAGCACCGAGCCCACCGCCCACTCGCCGCCCATGCCGAAGCCCTGCATCGCGCGGGTGAAGAACAGCTGCTCGAAGGAGGTGGTGAAGCCGCTGAGGAAGGTGAACAGCGCGAACCACAGCACCGTCCACTGCAGCACGCGCACCCGGCCGAAGCGGTCGGCCAGGACGCCCGCCGCCCAGCCGCCGATGGCCGAGGTCAGCAGCGCGCCGGTGGCGATCGCGCCGGCCTGGCCCTTGCTCATGCCCCAGGCCGCGATCAGCGTCGGGATGAGGAAGGTGTAGATCATGTAGTCGAAGCCGTCGACGGCATAGCCGGCGAAGGTCGCGGTCAGCGTGCGCCGCTCGGGGGGCGTGGTGTCTCGGAGCCACATGGTGTCGTCTTTCTTCGATGCCGGCGGCGCGCGCCGGCGGGGGACGGAGACGGCCGTCGCCTCGCGCGCGGGGCGGGCGGCGGCCGGGACGGTACTGCGGAGACGGGCGGATCGCGGCGGGGACTCAGGCCGCGAGCAACGCGCGATTCAGGAGATCGGTGACCAGCATGTGCCCCGGCACATGGGTGATGCAGAACGGCGGACGGGCCGTGGCGATCGCCGACTGCGGCGTGACGCCGCAGGCCCAGAACACCGGCAGCTCGCCGTCGTGCACATCGACGGCGTCGCCGTAGTCCGGCGTCGCGAGGTCGCGGATGCCGATGCGCGCGGGATCGCCCAGGTGCAGCGGCGCGCCGTGCACCTGCGGCAGGCGCGAGGTGATCTGCACCGCGCGGATCGCGTCGGCGGCCGTCAGCGGCCGCATCGAGACCACCGTCGGCCCGCGGAAGACGCCGGCGGGCGCCGTCTCGATGCTGGTGCGGTACATCGCGACATTGCGGCCCTGCTCGACGTGCCGCAGCGGGATGCCCTCGGCCAGCAGCGCATGCTCGAAGGAGAACGAGCAGCCGATGGCGAAGGCGACCAGGTCCTCGCGCCACCAGCGCGTGACATCGACCGGTTCATCGATCAGCTCGCCGTCCCGCCAGACACGGTAGCGCGGCAAGTCGGTGCGCAGGTCGAGGTCGGCGCCCAGCGCCGCCAGGAACGGGCTTCCGGGCTCGCTCACGCCGAGCAGCGGGCAGGCTTGCGGGTTCAGCGCGCAATAGCGGCGGAAGTCCTCGGCCAGGTCCGCCGGCAGGATCGCCAGGTTGGCCTGCACGTGGTCGCTGGCCAGTCCGCTGGTGTGGCCGCTGAAGCCGCCATGGCGCGCGGCGAGGCGCACCTCGAGCGCGCTGGACGCGGCGTCCAGGACGGGAAGATCAGCGGAGGGAAGATCGGCGACGGGATCGAGGCGGGCGGTCGGCAGGTTCATGGCGGGATCGCGAAGGCTGTCGGGCGATGCGACGCATTGTGGGAGTCGCCCACCCGCTCGATCCAATGGAAATTTTGCGCGTCGCCTCATCGATTTTTTCGATGAGGCAAGTAGCGATTCCGCTTAGCGCCGCGCAGGGGCCGATGCCATGCGGGGTTTCCCGGACGGACGCTGGCGCGCGACGTAGTCGAGCGCGGAGTCGAGCACCGACTCGGTGAGCTGCGAACTGGGATCCTCGCGGTAGCTCGCGTGCAGCGGCAGCGGCACCAGCTCGGCATCGCTGCGCAGCACGCGCAGCGAGAGCCGCTTCGCCAGCTGCTCCGCCACCGCCACCGGCAGCGTCGCGATGCCGAAGCCGCCCTCCACCAGCTGGACCATCGCCGAGATCGACGAGATCGCATGCACGCGGGGCAGCGGCAGGCCCGACTCCTGGAACATCTGCAGCAGCGCCTGATGCGGCTGGGAACCGCGCTGGAAGGTCAGCAGGTCGTGGTCGGCGAGGTCGGAGAGCCCGTAACGCCGCTTCGTGTGCAGGTCGGCGCGGCCGACGAAGCCCATCGGCATCGGCGCCATCGCCCGCGTGCGCACGCCGCCGGCATCGGCGGCCGGGATCGCCGCGAACACCAGGTCCTGCGCGCCGCGCCGCACCTGGTCCACCAGCACCGGCGAGGTCTCCACCGTCAACTCCAGCTCGAAGTCCGGATTCGCCGCCCGCATCTCCTGCAGCCAGCCGGTCAGCCAGCTGTGCACCACCGATTCGATCGCGCCGATGCGCAGCACCACCGGCCGGCCGGCGCCGCCGCCTGTGCCGCCCATTTCCTCCTTCACCTGGCGCTGCACCTCCAGCAGACGCTGCGCCAGCGTCTGGAAACGCTGGCCCGCGACGGTGAGCCGGAACTGCTTGTCGCGGCGGTCCAGCAGCACCACGCCCAGTTCCTCCTCCAGCGAGGCGATGCGGCTGGACAGCGCGGACTGCGTGATGTGCAGCTTCTCCGCCGCGCGGGTGACGCTGCGCAGCGAGGCGGCCCAGTGGAAGGCTTCGACAAAGCGGAGGTTCATGGCCGCGGATTATGGGCAGCCGCAATGAAGAAGGCCGCCCCGAAGGGCGGCCTCAGCCATTGCAGGATCAGCGGATCAGGAGATCACTTGTGGTACGCGGTCTCGCCGTGGGAGCTGATGTCCAGGCCCTCGCGCTCTTCCTCTTCGGAGACGCGCAGGCCGATCACCAGGTCGACGATCTTGAACGCGATCACCGACACCACGCCCGACCACACGATGGTCAGCACGACCGCCTTGAGCTGCGTCAGCACCTGCGAGCCGATCGAGTAGGCGTCCGCGGTGACCATGCTCGCGGTCACCCAGTCGCCGACCAGCGACGGGCCGCCCAGGCTGGGCGAGTTGAAGACGCCGGTCAGCAGCGCGCCGACGATGCCGCCCACGCCGTGCACGCCGAACACGTCCAGCGAGTCGTCCGCGCCCAGCAGCTTCTTCAGGCCGGACACGCCCCACAGGCAGGCGAAGCCGGCGATCAGGCCGATGACCAGCGCGCCGCCGATGCCGACGTTGCCGGCGGCCGGGGTGATGGCGACCAGGCCGGCCACGGCGCCCGAGGCGGCGCCCAGCATCGAGGCCTTGCCCTTGAGCAGCG
>NZ_VOSR01000163.1:0-9036 GCF_007997345.1 Mitsuaria sp. TWR114 | reverse complement strand
CGCCGCCGCAGGCGGTCAGCACGACGGCCATCGCGCTCAGCGTGGTGACGCGCAGCGCGGCGCGACCGGTCAGGGCAATCAGGGCACGGACTCTCATGGGGAAGGCTCCTTGGTCTTGATCAGGCTTGCTTGCGGCGGCGGACCACGGCGCCCATCGCGCCCAGGGCGGCCAGGGTCAGCGCGATCGAGGCGGGCTCCGGAACTTCCGGCACGACTTCGGGGATCAGCGAGCCGGCGAACTGGACCATGTCGTAGCGGATGGTCCCGGCGGTGCCGTAGTTGTTGCTGGTCCCGGCATACGCCTGCGTGTTGGGCGCGAACATGCTGACCAGCTGCACCGCGAAGTTGGCGTTGTCGTCGACGCCGGCGATGTCGGAGAAGTCGAAACCCAGGCCCTTCACGAAGACGCTGTCGCGCACCATGCGGAAGGTGGTCGCCTCGACCCAGTTCTCGCCGTCGATGGTGTAGCGCAGCGCGGTCCACGCCGACGCGGTGCCGCTGTTGCGCTGGTCGAAGGTCAGGACGATGTCCTGGAATCCGGAGGTGTCGACCGAGAACTGCACGCCGGTCGTCCGGTCGCCGGTGCCCTGCGCCGCATAGCCCGAGCTGTTCAGCGCGGAGCTGCCCGCGGTGGTGTCGGACGAGCCCGACTGGCTGGCGAAGGTGGTGGTGACGTTGCCCACCGTGCTGAAGAACGCGCCGCCATGGTCGGTGTAGGTCGGCTTGGTGGTCGGCGTGCCGGTGCGGTCGGGATTGAAGCCCCACAGCGCGACGGTGTCGGCCTGGGCCACCCCGGCGAGCAGCAGCCCGGCGGCGAGCAGGATGGATTTCAGATGCATGGCGACCCTCGACGTCAATAGTTAAAACAAATGTTTGCGCAAACGTTTACGGCAAAACTTTGTCAGCAAATGTGAGCTTGTGCGCTTGACTTGGCGCAGCAATGGAACGGGCGGAGCGTAGGGTCGCTTGGTGACAAGCAGGTTGCGGGGAAGCCCGGAGGAGGGAATGCCGCACCCCGCATTCGAGGGGGGTGCCCGCACGGTCGCGGTGCGGGTCACGCGGCCTTGTCCGGGGCCGGTGCAGCTCGCCCCAAGGTGGGCACCGCGTAGGACGAGGCCCGCCTGACAACCCGCGCTCGTCCGACGACCGGTCGGCGCAGGGCCTCGAATACTGGGCGCATCGTCACTCCAGGACCGTCGATGACCGAGATCCGCAAAGGCCAGCAGCCGGCGGAATTGACCCGCGAGCAATTCCACGAGCGCTTCATGCGGCGGTTCATGGATCCGGCCTACCGCGTCGAGCATGAGGCCATCGCGCGACTGGAGACCATCGCCTGGCAGGCGATGAAGGATGGCCGCAAGGCGCCGATCACCCGGCGCGCCGGCAACGGTTTCCAGGATCCTGACTACGAGGCCTCGGTCGAGTGGCTCGACACCCACCAACGGCTGAAGCAGGCCCAGCAGCGCTGGGCGACCCCGCCACCCGCTCGCGGGTGCTGCTGGTCTGCGGCAGCGACCGCAACGACGGCTCCTGCCCCGGCGAGATGTCCAAGACCTGGCGCCTGACGCAGCTCGCGAAGGAACAGCTCGGCCGCCGCGACCTCATCGTCGACGTGCTGGACCTCAGCCTGATGACGTCGGAATACGGGCGCGAGATCCATCCCTGCAAGGGCTGCGTCTCCACCGCGATGCCGCTGTGCCACTGGCCCTGCAGCTGTTATCCGAACCATGCGCTGGGCCAGTCCAACGACTGGATGAACGAGATCTATGAGCGCTGGGTCTCCGCCCATGGGGTGATCCTCTTCACCCCCACCTATTGGTATCAGTCACCCAGCGCGCTGAAGCTGATGATCGACCGCCTGGTCTGCGCCGATGGCGGCAACCCGGACCCGACCTCCACCCACGGCAAGCGGGTCGAGGAGGCCAAGGCGATCGAGGCCCGCGGCTGGCATTACCCGAAGCACCTCGAGGGGCGGGTCTACGGCCTGGTCGTCCATGGCGACGTGGCCGGCGTCGAGGCGCAGCGCCGCAACCTGGGCGACTGGCTCGACTGGATGGGCCTGGTGGACGCCGGCGACCTGTCCCGGCTGGACCGCTACCTCGGCTACTACGCCCCCTACTACGACAGCCACGAGGCGCTGGACCGCGACGAGGCCCTGCAGCGCGAGGTCCGGCTGGTGGCCGACCTCGTCGGCGACGCGGTCAAGCAGTTGCGGGAGGGAAAGCTGCCCCGTTCCAATCGCAAGGCCGTCCGCCCGAAATGACGGCGGCTTGCCATTCCGCACGACCTCCCCTTCCACGACCTCTTGGACTCAAGGAGCACTCCGATGGCCGCTTCCCACTCGCCCTCCCGATCGACGCAGCAACTCCGGCCCGAACTGCCGGCCGACGTGCCACCCTTTCCCACCACCGATGCCGAAATCGATGCCGACGACCTCGACAGCGTCTACGGCCAGCTCGTGAAGGGCGTCGGTCATGAATACGTCAACGACCGCAACGTCGACGAGCTCGCCCGCCGCGCGGAGGAGGACGGACATCCCATCCTCGCCACCGAATTGAGGGAGTGGAAGTCGCCCTGCTGACGCCCGCGCTGCTCGGCGCCCTCCGGGGCGGCAGCCCAAAAGCAAAGGGCCCCTATTGGGGCCCTCTTCATGGCGATGGCGATGGCGATGGCGCCGCAGCGCCGGGCCAGGCCAGGTCAGCACTTGATGCCGGCATGCAGGGCCACGACGCCCCCGCTCAGGTTGTGCACGTCGACATGGCCGAAACCGACGCTCTTCATCAGCGCCTTGAGCTCGGCCTGCGGCGGGTGCATGCGGATGGACTCGGCGAGGTAGCGGTAGCTGTCCGCATCGCCGGCGATCAGCGACCCGATGCGCGGCAGCACCTTGAAGGAGTACCAGTCGTAAGGCTTGCGCAGCGGCTCAGCCACCTGCGAGAACTCCAGCACCAGCAGCCGGCCGCCGGGACGCAGCACGCGGTTCATCTCGGCCAGCGCTTTGTCCTTGTGGGTCATGTTGCGCAGGCCGAAGGCCACGCAGACCAGGTCGAAGGAGCCGTCCTTGTAGGGCAGCGCCTCGGCGTCGCAAAGGTTGGTGGGCAGCACCAGGCCCTCGTCGATCAGACGCTCGCGGCCGGTGCGCAGCATCGCCTCGTTGATGTCGGTGTGCACGACCATGCCGCGCTCGCCGACCTTCTTCGCGAACAGCCGCGCCATGTCGCCGGTGCCGCCGGCGATGTCCAGCACGCGGTCGCCCGGCTTGAGGTTGGCCACGGCCAGCGTGTAGCGCTTCCAGGCGCGGTGCAGGCCCATCGACATCAGGTCGTTCATGACGTCGTAGCGCGAAGCGACCGAGTCGAACACGCCGCGCACGCGCCGGGCCTTGGCGGTCTCGTCGACGGTCTCGAAGCCGAAATGGGTGGAGCTCATGGGGATGTCCTGCTGAATGGGGGGCGTCGGGGCGATGGCGACAAGGCGGTCGGCCGGTCGTCGACGCCGGTCAATGGCTGGCGCAAGCGCCGCCGCCATGCGAATGGCCACCGGCCGCCTTCGCCGGCATCGGCGCGTCGCGGTCCAGGCCCGCGGCGGCCAGCTTGTCTTCGTACTCGCGCATCAGGCGGTCCTGGTCGCGACCCAGCTCATAGAGATAGGCCCAGGTGAACAGGCCGCTCTCATGGCCGTCGGAGAACAGCGGCTGCAGCGCGTAATGGCCCACCTGCTGCACCGCGACGATGGACACCTCGCGCTTGCCGGTCTGCAGCGTCTCCTGGCCGGGGCCGTGGCCCTGGACCTCCGCCGACGGGCTGTACACCCGCATCAGCTCGAACGGGATGCGGAAGCGCGCGCCGTCGCTGAAAGCGAGTTCCAGCACCTTGGACTGCTGGTGCACGACGATGTCGGTGGGGAGCGGGGTGGTGGAGTCGAGGCCGGCCATGGGGAAAGCGCGGTGCGGCGCGGCGAGCGCGCGGGAGGTCAAGCCCCGCAGTGTAGCGGCCCCTTCCGGGGGAGCGGCCGCCCCTCCTCCCCGCCGGGGGAATGAAAAAAATCCCGCCGGCTTGCACCGGCGGGATTCAACGGGAGCCCCGTTCGGGCCCGAGGCACCCGGCTTACCAAACGAGGAGAGTGGCAAACCTGGTTGGCGGCTCCTTACCAGCTCAGGCCCAGCGAGTAGGTCCCGCTGGTGCCCGAGTAGTAGAGGACCCGCACGTACACGGTGATCGAGGTCGATCCGCTGTTCGTGTAGGTGAAGCTGTCGACCGCGCCGGCGGCGTTCTCGCTGGCACGGAGCTGCGTGCCGGTGCTGCTTTGCAGGTACAGGTCGAAGTCCTTGCCGCTGGCCGGCGTCAAGGTCGCGCTCAGGGTCTTGCCGGCCGGGAGCGTGATCTTGAAGTAGTCATTGGTGTCGGAGGTCGACAGGCTGCCGGTCACCGTGGCCGGCGCGCTGATCGTCTGCGGCGCGGTGCGGCTGTCGTTGGGCTCGACCTCGGCGACCGTGCCGCCGCCACCACCGCCGCCCTTGATCGCGGTGACCGCCGCGTTGGCGTCCAGCAGGCCGCTGCCGCACTGGCTGCAGGTGCCCGGGAAGGCGCGGGCGCTGCTCTTGAGCGCGGCCGTGATCTCGTCCGGCGTGGCCGTGGGCTTGGCGCTGTACATCAGCGCCGCGACGCCGCCACGTGCGGCGTGGCCATCGAGGTGCCCTGGTAGTACGCGTAGCTGTCCGCGCCCGGCGTGCTGGTGCCGGCGTTCAGCGTTGACAGGATGCCGTTGCTGGCGCTGGAGCGCACGTCGCCGCCGGGGGCCGCCAGCGCCACGATCGAGCCGTAGTTCGAGTAGTACGCGCGGGCGCCGTAGCGGTCGGTGGCCGCCACCGCCACCACGCCGGAGCAGTTCGCCGGGTTGGAATTGGAGGCGTTCTGGTTCTCGTTGCCCGCCGCGACGATCACGCTGGCGCCGCGCGAACGGGCGCCGTTGATGGCCGTCTGGGTCGTGGTGCCGCAAGCGCCGCCGCCGCCCAGCGACAGGTTCAGCACCTTGGCCGGCGTCGCGTTGGCCGGCAGGCCGGACACGCTGCCGCCCGAGGCCCAGGTGATGCCGTCGGCGATGTCGGAGGTGTAGCCGCCGCACTTGCCCAGCACACGGACCGGCTGGACCTTGGCGTTGAAGGCGATGCCCGCCACGCCCAGCGCGTTGTTGGTCTTGGCCGCGATCGTGCCGGCCACGTGGGTGCCGTGCCAGCTCGAGGTCGAGGCCGGATCGCCGGCCTGGCACTCGTTGGCGGCGCTGTAGTCGCCGGGGTCGCTGGGGTCGTTGTCGCGGCCGTTGCCGTCCACCGAGACGGCGGTGTCCGAGATCATGTCGTAGCCCGCGACGATCTGGCCGGACAGGTCCGCATGCGGCCGGTAGCCGGTGTCGATGACCGCCACCACGACGCCGGTGCCGGTGGCCTGGTCCCAGGCGGCCGGGGCGCGGATGCCGCCGACGCTGTCGAACAGGTCCCACTGCGAGTTGTAGCTCGTGTCGTTGGGCGTGAACATCGCGTACATCTTGCGGTCGGGCTCGACGTACTCGACGTTGGCGTCCTGCGCCTTGATGCGCTCGCCGAGTTCACGCAGCTGCTCGATGCTCATCCGGCGGTCCAGCCGGAACACGTGGGCGCCGGTGCCCATCTGACGCACCAGCGACAGCCGGGTGCCCAGCGGCGCGGCCAGCTGCTGCAGGCGCTCGGTGCGGGCGCCGATGGCGTCGCTGGCCAGCGGCTGCGCCTGGACGGCGGCGCCCAGGCGCCCTTGCACGACGGTGCTGCCGTCCTTGTATTTCACGATCAGCCGGTCGGTCTGGCTGCTCAGTTCCCGCGGGGCCTTGTCCACATCCACCGACGACACGCCCGCCTGGGCCGCGCCCATCGTGACGAGACCCAGAGCCAGCGCGCAGCTGAGCTTGTTCAATCGCAACATGCTTGTCATCTCCAGAGTTTTCCAACGACGCCAGGTTCCCCGACGTCCGCCAAGCCCGACGCCCTGGCGCGTTGGCACCTCTGGCGGGGCACGCCGATCGGCCCAATCCGAGCGGTGTGCGGCGCAGTGTAGGAAGCTGATCGGGCGACAACCGCCCCCCCTGCAACAGTTAACAGGAAGGAATACCCCTATAACCGTTTTGTGTCGAAATGCTCACTTTGATCCGCCAATCGCCCCTTTCTTACGGCTAAAGCCCTGATTCGTAAGGTTTGCGCGCAGTTTGCGAGGCTGCGCGAACGGCGTGCCCGGGGTGTCGGAAGCCATCCACGGGACGGCGCCGATGGCGGGGCAAAAGGGGCTCGTTTAGCCTGTGCGGCTTGTCGTTTTCGCCACACATTGGTGACAAATAACCATGTTCCCTCTACGCCTGATCGCCGTCGCGGCCGGCGCCGCCCTCGCCTTGAGCGCCCTGCCGGCCCGCGCGCTGGATGTCGCAAGCTTCTCCACCGAGGTCTCGCCCTGCGCCGATTTCTATGACTACGTGAACGGCCCCTGGGTCGACCGCACCGAGCTGCCGGCCAACCGCACCCGCATCGGCAGCTTCGACGCGCTGCGCGTGGCCAACGACCGCCTGCTGAGCCAGGCGCTCGCGGAACTGGTCGCCCAGCCGGCGCTGCAGAAGACGCCGGGCCTGAAGCAGGTCGCCGCCTATTACGCCAGCGGCATGGACCTGGCCGCGATCGAGGCCCAGGGCCTGAAACCGGTGAAGCCGCTGCTGGACCGCATCGCGTCGATGAAGTCGGCGCAGGACCTGCCCTACCTGCTGGCGCAGCTGGGCCGCGTCGGCATCGCCGCGCCGGTGGGCAGCTTCGTCCGGGCGGACGTCAAGAACACCCGGGTCAACGTGCTGACGCTGAGCCAGGCGGGCCTGGGCCTGCCCGACCGCGACGACTACTTCAAGGACACCGACATCGCCAAGAAGCTGCGCGCCGCCTACCGGCTGTATGCGCAGCGGCTGCTGGCCTCGGCCGGCTTCGAGGCCACGCCGGCGGTGCTGGACGCGCTGATGGGCTTCGAGTCCCAACTGGCCGAGGCCACGGTGCCGCGCGCGCAGCTGCGCGATCCGCTCAAGGTCTACAACCCGATGACGACGCCCGAGCTGGCCGAGAAGGCGCCGGGCCTGGCCTGGGAGGCCTACCTGAAGGCGCTGACCCGCAGCGACACCCGCGCCGGCGGCGTGGAGCGCCTGATCGTGGCGCAGCCGACCTTCATGACCCGCGTCGCGCTGATGGCCGAGCACATCCCGCTGGCGACCTGGCAGACCTACCTGCGGGTGCGGGTGCTCGAGAACAGCGCCGCGCGCCTGCCCCAGGCCTTCGCGGACGCCGATTTCGACTACCGCGGCGTCGCCATCAACGGGCTCGAGCAGCACGCGCCGCGCGACGAGGAGGTCATCCTGATGATCGGCGGCCGCACCGGCGGCAGCCCGCTCGGGCTGGCGCTGGGCGAGCTGTTCGTGTCCAAGGCCTTCTCGCCCGAGGCGCAGCGCCGCGCGACGCTGCTGATCGGCGACGTGAAGGCGGCGATGAAGACGCGGATCCAGAACCTGAGCTGGATGAGCCCGGAGACCAAGCTCAAGGCGCTGGAGAAACTCGAGGCGATGCAGCCCAAGATCGGCGCGCCGCCGACCTGGCCCCGGTTCGAGGGCCTGGCGCTGGACCCGAAGGACTTCGCCGGCAACCAGCTGCGCGCGGCGGCCTGGTTCCACGGCGAGCAGATCAAGGACCTGGACCGCCCGAGCGACCGCACCCGCTGGACGATGTCGCCCCACATCGTCAACGCGCAGGCGGGCGGCCTCAACGAGATCACCTTCCCGGCCGGCATCCTGCAGCCGCCCTTCTTCGACGCCAAGGCCGACGACGCGGTGAACTACGGCGGCATCGGCATGGTGATCGGCCACGAGATCGTCCACCACTTCGACGATCGCGGCCGCCAGTTCGACAGCATCGGCAGCCTGCGGGACTGGTGGACCGCCTCGGACGCGGAGCACTACCAGGCGCTCGCGGACCGGGTGGTGGCGCTCTACGGTCGCTACGAGCCGGTGAAGGGCACGCCGATCAACGGGCGGCTGACGCTGGGCGAGAACATCTCCGACATGGCCGGCATGCCGATCGCCTTCGACGCGCTGCAGAACGCGCTGCGTCGCAGCGGCAAGACCGACAAGATCGACGGCTTCACGCCCGAGCAGCGCTTCTTCCTGTCCAACGCGCTGGTGTGGCGCAACAAGTCGCGCGAAGCCGCGCTGCTGAACCAGCTGCGCACCGATCCGCATTCGCCGGGCAAGTACCGCGTGCTCGCGCCGATGTCCAACATGCCGGAGTTCGCCAAGGCCTTCGACTGCAAGCCGGGCGATGCGATGGTCGCCGCGGATCCGATCAAGGTCTGGTGACCGGCAGGTCCGCCGCGGCCCGCCGGGTCGTGGTCGCGGGGCCCGCGCGCCGTGAGGCGTGGCGGGCCCCGTGCCATTCGGGACCCCTGTCTTCCGGGACGGGTCGGCGGAAGTCATGGATCGCCGGGGCCGGGGCGTGGGGACAGGTCTTGCCACGCGCGTGTCACATCGATCGATATGCCGATCAATATGCCGATCGATGACCGAGGCCGGCATGACTTTTGACCGATGGATACGGGGGAAAGTCGATTCGCGGCTCATCGCGCCGGCCTGCGTTTCGTCGCGGCAAAGCGGCGCTCCAGCCCTCGCCTTCAACGCTTGGTCGCCCGCCGCTTGGTGGCGCTGCCCGCGCTGCCTACGCTGAAAAAAGACCGATCGCATGGACGCCAGGAAGCGCGCCACGACGGTCCCCCCGTCTTCAGGAGCACGACATGCAAGCGACCACCCGCCCCTCCCACACGACCCTCGCCCGCGCCGCGTTCGCCGCGCTCCTCGCCGTGCTGGCCACCGGCGCCGCGCAGGCCGCGCCCGACGACCTGCAGCGCGTGGAGATCTCCGGCCGGCGCCCCGGCGAGATCCCGCGCACCGACGTGCGCGCCACCTGCCCCGGCGTCGACCAGGCGCTGTTCGACC
>NZ_VOSR01000162.1:0-24613 GCF_007997345.1 Mitsuaria sp. TWR114 | reverse complement strand
CAGCGCGCCGGCCAGGTCGCGCAAGTAGAACGCCACGTCGTGCGGGGCCAGGTCTTGTGCCGCCGAGGCCAGCATGCGCGGGTAGTCCGCCAGCTTGAGCATCAGCGCGTACTCGGTCGGCGCGGTCAGCAGCGAGAGGTCGGCGCCGGCGAGCGAGGCCGCGTCGTGGCCCTGCTCCACGCCCTTGCGCAGCACCGAGCAGATCCGCGCATGCGCGTACTGCACGTAGAACACCGGGTTCTCGTCATTGGCCTTGAGCGCGAGGTCGACGTCGAAGACGAACTCGGTGTCGGCCTTGCGGCTGATGAGGAAGAAGCGCACCGCGTCGCGGCTGGTCCATTCGATCAGGTCGCGCAGCGTGACGTAGCTGCCGGCGCGCTTGGAGATCTTGACCTCCTCGCCGCCCTTCATGACCGTGACCATCTTGTGCAGCACGTAGTCCGGGAAGCCCTCGGGGATGCCCACGCCGGTGGCCTGCAGGCCGCCGCGCACCCGGGCGATCGTGCCGTGGTGGTCGGTGCCCTGGATGTTGATGCACTTGGAGAAACCACGCTTGAACTTGTTCACGTGGTAGGCGACGTCCGGCACGAAGTAGGTGTAGGTGCCATCGGACTTGCGCATCACGCGGTCCTTGTCGTCGCCGTACTCGGTGGAGCGCAGCCACAGCGCGCCGCCCTCCTCGTAGGTCTTGCCGTTGGCGATCATGCGCGCGACCGCATCCTCGACCTGGCCGCCGGTGTACAGCGAGGACTCGAGGAAGTAGTTGTCGAAGCGCAGACCGAAGGCCTGCAGGTCCAGGTCCTGCTCGTGGCGCAGGAACGCGACGGCGAACTGGCGGATCGAATCGAGGTCCTCGGCATCGCCCGACGCGGTGAACTCGCGATCGTCGGCCTTCACCGTCTCCTTGCGCAGGAAGGCGTCGGCGATGTCCTGGATGTAGTCGCCGTTGTAGAAGTTCTTGCTCTCGGGATTCTCGGGATCGGTCGGCCAGACCGGATCGCCGGGCTTGACCCCCTGGGCGCGCAGCTGCGTGCTGCGTGCGAGGGTGCCGATCTGCACGCCCGCGTCGTTGTAATAGAACTCGCGGCTGACGTTCCAGCCCTGGGTCGCGAACAGCTGGCACAGGGAATCGCCCAGCGCCGCCTGGCGGGCATGGCCGACGTGCAGCGGCCCGGTCGGGTTGGCGGAGACGAACTCCACCAGCGCCGAGGTGTCGCGCCGGGGCTGGTGCCCGAAGCGCTCGGCCGCGGCGAAGACCTCGCTCACCACGGCCTGCTTGGCCACGGGCTTGAGGCGGATGTTGATGAAGCCGGGGCCGGCGATCTCCAGCGCGTCGACCCAGCGCTCGAAGGCCGGTTGCGCCTGCAGTTGGGCGATCAGCGTCGTCGCCAGTTCGCGCGGGTTCTTCTTCAGCGCCTTGGACAGCTGCATCGCGGCCGTGCAGGCGAAATCGCCATGGGAGGCTTGCTTGGGGGTCTCGAATGCGGCCACCGGCGCGGCGGCGACGAGGCCGGCGTCGACGGCCTCCTGGCTCAGGCCCTGGAGCACGGTGCCGAGGGCGGCGAGCAATTCCTGCTTGGCTTGGATCATGGCGCCGCATTTTAGGGGACCTCCCCCGTAAGAGGCCGTACGCCCCCTTGCCGGCGCCCTCCTCGTGGGGCAGGATGCCCCTCCGATGAGCGCCCCCGTCGATCCACGCCCCGCCAGCTTCACCGATTCGACGCTCGGCGGGCTGGCCGACCTGCCGGAGCAGATCGGCAAGTACCGCGTGCTGCGCCGGCTGGGCGAGGGTGCGACCAGCGATGTCTTCCTGGCGATGGACGACTTCAAGGGCCAGGAAGTCGCGATCAAGCGCATGCGCGCCTGGTCCGGCGGCGGCCCAGCCGAGGAGGACACGCTCAGCATCCGCTTCTTCGCCGCCGAGGCCGCGCTGGCTGGCCGACTCCAGCATCCGAACGTGGTGCAGATCCTGGACGCGGTGCAGGACGGCGACCTGCCCTACCTCGTCATGGAGTACGTCCATGGCGTGACGCTCAAGCACTTCTGCCGCAACGACCGGCTGCTGCCGCTGGACCAGATCGTCGAGCTCGGCTTCAAGTGCGCGATGGCGCTGTCCTACGTGTTCCGCCAGGGCGTGGTCCACCGCGACATCAAGCCCGCCAACCTGCTGGCGGTGCTCGACAGCCAGGGCCAGGTGACCGACGTGAAGGTCAGCGACTTCGGCAGCGCGCTCAACCTCAATGCCGACATGACGCAGGTGCACCGGGTCGGCTCGCTGGCCTACATGCCGCCGGAGCAGATCGAGGGTGGCGACGTGGGCGCGCAGGCGGACATCTATTCGCTGGGCGCGGTGCTGTACCACATGGTCTGCGGCCGCCCGCCCTTCGACGCGCCCAACCAGATGGCGCTGATGCATCAGATCTACCACCAGGCGCCCCAGCCGCTGCTGGGCCAGCGCGGAGGCGTGACGCCGGAGCTGGATGCGGTCATCCAGAAGGCGCTGGCCAAGCATCCGCACGAGCGCCATGCCGACTGGGAGGCCTTCGGCCAGGCGCTGTCGGAGCTGGTGGCCCGGCAACTGGTGCCGCTGGCGCGCCTCAACGAGGTCAAGGACTCGGAGCGCTTCAACCTCTTGCGCGACCTGGAGTTCTTCGCCGGCTTCGGCGACGTCGAGCTGTGGGAAGTGGTGCGACGCGCGCGCTGGCGGCGTTATCCGCTGGACCACCTGCTGTTCAAGAAGGGCCAGGAGGGCAACACCTTCCACATCATCACGCAGGGCGAGGTGGAGGTCTGGCGCGACGGCGCGCTGGTCGCGACGCTGGGTACCGGCACCTCGGTCGGCGAGATGGCCTACCTCGCGCCGAATCCCGACCTGCGGCGCCACAGCACCGACATCCGGGTGACCCAACTTTGCACAACCGTGTCCTTCACGCCGGATTCGCTGGGACAGCTCAGCCCCGAGTGCCAGCACCGGTTCGACCGCGCATTCATCCAGGTCCTGGTCAGGCGACTCCATCTTGCGCATGAGGCGCTGGCGTCTCCGCGCCGGATCATGTGAGTCAGGCGCCCACCAGTTCTTCCAGGCCGGGCTCGCATCCGCGTCAACCGACCCGAGTCAGCGCGGCTCTTGACCGGCATCAATCGCTATTGAGGGCCGCTCGCCGGTGTGCTCCACTGCCCCCAGGTCCTTCCCCAACCCCCTGTAGCCCCATAGGAGAGAGTGATGAAACGCCTGACCCCGACCTCGCTGTTCGCCGGAGCGCTGCTGGCGCTGGCCGCCCTGGGCGCGCACGCCGCGGACGATGCCAAGAAAGCGCCGTCCGAGAAGCAGCTCAAGCAGCAGCAGCTGATGAAGTCCTGCAACGCCGACGCCAAGGACAAGACCGGCGACGAACGCAAGGCCTTCATGAGCAGTTGCCTCAAGGGCGAAACCGCGCCGGCCAAGACCGCCCAGCAAACCAAGATGACGACTTGCAACGCCGAGGCCAAGGGCAAGACCGGCGACGAGCGCAAAGCCTTCATGAAAGACTGCCTCTCGGCCAAGTGACGCAACGCCGCATCGGGCGCTCCGCGTTGTTGCAAATCCTCGCCATAGCGCTGCTATGGCTGCGGTTTGCGCCTAGCGGAGCATCCCGATGCAGCGTCGCGTCACTCGGCCGATCTCAGCAGCTCACTCGGCCGATTTCAGCGGTTCTCTCGGGTGGTTGCGGTTCGTTCAATTTGTCAGCACGCCGCGCGCGAGCATCACCGCCGCGATCGGGATCAGCATCAGCAAGTGGGCCTGGATCATGACCAGGCGTCGCGTGGCGCGCACCTCGGCGTCGCTCGGGAGACCACCACCGCCGTCCAAGGCCTTGAGCCAGCGGCGGTAGGTCAAGGTCGGCTTGATGGAGATCAGGCCGATCACCACGAACAGCCCGAACTTGAGGTGCAGCAGCGGCTGGCCCCAGTACCAGCCCAGCCCCTTCATGCCCCACCACGTCCGAGCAAAGCCCGTCAGCAGCACCGCAACCGCGGTCATGCCGTAGATCATGTCCAGCCGCGAGAGTCGACGCACCACCGCCGCGTTCATCCATTCGGTGCGGCACAGCGCCGCCTGGCTCGACAGGAATACGACCAGGCTGAGGATCGCCAGGATATGCAGACCGGCGAGCAGGGCTTCGAGCGTCATGAGGTCTCCCAGGTGGCGGCACGCGTCCAGTAGTCGGCGCTGCCGTAGTGTTCCTTCAGGAAGTCTATCCAGAGCCTCACCCGCAGCGGCAGGTGCTTGCGCTGGGGCAGCACGGCGAAGATGCCGTTCGGCGGCGCCGCGAAATCGTCCAGCACGCTGACCAGTTCACCGGCGCGCAAGGCCGCGGCCACCTCCCAGGTGCTGCGCCACGCCAGCCCGAGGCCTTGCCGGCACCAGTCGTGCAACACCTGACCGTCGCTGCAATCGAGCCGACCGCTCGGCCGCAAATGCTGCACCTGCCCGTCCACACGGAAGGCCCAGCCGCGCGTCTGGCTCGCATCGGAACTCAAGGTCAGGCACTCGTGCCGCATCAACTCGGACGGATGCCGCGGCGTGCCGGCACGCCGCAGGTAGGACGGCGCAGCCACGCACAGCCGTCGGTTGTCAGCCAGCCGCGTGCTGATCAGGCTGGAATCGCTGAGATCCCCCACCCGCACCGCGCAGTCGAAACCCTCGTTGACGATGTCGACCACCCGGTCGCTGAGGTTCAGCGAGACGCTGACCTCCGGATGCCGCGCGAGGAAGGCCGGGACCAGCGGCGCGACGTGACGACGGCCGAAACCCGCCGGCGCGGTGATGCGCAGATGACCGCTGGCCTTCACGCCGCCCGCGCTGACGCTGGCTTCGGCGCTGGCGAACTCGACCAGCAGGCGCTGGCAGTCCTCCAGGAAGGCGATGCCTTCATGCGTCAGCGTCAGCTTGCGGGTCGTGCGCAGCAGCAGCTTCACGCCCAGCCGCGCCTCCAGCGCGTCGAGGCGGCGGCCCATCACCGCGGGTGCCACGCCCTCGGCCTGCGCCGCGGCCGTCAGGCTGCCCTTGGTCGCGACCAGCACGAAGGACTCGATCTGTTTGAGGCGGTCCATGGCCGGTGATTGTTGGGCCGTTGCGCTGCCCCATGCAATGAATGCTGACCCGATGCGTTGTTATTTGTGCAAAAAAGTCAGGGATCTCCGACCGGTGTCGACATGAATCGGTGCCGTGCCGCAGCCTACAGTCGGTGCGTTCCGATGGGGGACGACCGCGCGCCGGCCCGTGTCTTGCCCCCGCCTTCCGGTCGCCATTCCTTCGCATCTTGGGAGCCGCCATGAGCGCACGCAGCCAACACCACCGCCTCCAGGTCGATACCGCCCTGGCCCGTTTCATCGAGACCGAGGCGCTGCCCGGCACCGGCATCGAGCCCGCCGCGTTCTGGCAGGGCTTCGATGCGCTGGCCCATGACCTGGCGCCGAAGAACGCCGCCCTGTTGGCGGAGCGCGATCGGCTGCAGGCCGAACTGGACGGCTGGCATCGCGCCCACCCCGGTCCGATCCGCGACATGGCGGCGTATCAGGCCTTCCTCCAGCAGATCGGCTACCTGGCGCCGCTGCCCGCCGATCCGAAGGCGACCACCGCCGACGTGGACGTGGAACTGGCGATCCAGGCCGGCCCGCAGCTGGTGGTCCCCATCCTGAATGCGCGTTACGCGCTGAACGCCGCCAATGCGCGCTGGGGCTCGCTGTACGACGCGCTCTACGGGACCGACGTCATTCCCGAAACCGACGGCGCCGAACGCGCCGGCGGCTACAACCCGGCCCGCGGCGCCAAGGTCATCGCCTTCGCGCGCCAGGTGCTGGACCAGGCCGCGCCGCTCGCGGGCGCCTCGCATGCCGACGCCACCGGCTATCGCGTCCATGGCGGCGCGCTCGCCGTCGCGCTGAAGGACGGTCGCGACGTCGGCCTGGCGGACGCGTCGCAGTTCGTCGGCTACCTGGGCGACGCCGCGTCGCCGACGGCCATCCTGCTGCGCCATCACGGCCTGCACATCGAAGTGCAGATCGATCGCGCCTCGCCGATCGGCAAGACCGACGCGGCCGGCGTGTCCGACCTGCTGATGGAGTCGGCGCTGTCGACCATCCTCGACCTGGAGGACTCGATCGCCGCCGTCGATGCCGAAGACAAGCTGCTCGCCTACCGCAACTGGCTGGGCATCCTGCGGGGCTCGCTGACCGAGGAAGTCAGCAAGGGCGGCCGCAGTTTCGTGCGCCGCCTCAACCCGGACCGCGTCTACAAGGCGGCGGACGCTGGCCAGGACGTCGTGCTGCCGGGACGTTCGCTGCTGTTCGTGCGCAATGTCGGCCACCTGATGACCAATCCGGCCATCCTGCTGGACGGCGGGCGCGAGATCCCGGAAGGGATCATGGACGCCGTCATCACGACGCTGATCGCGTTGCATGACTTGAAGCAGCTATCGGGCTCGGGCCTGCGCAACTCGCGCCGCGGCTCGATCTACATCGTCAAGCCCAAGATGCACGGACCGGCCGAGGTCGGCTTCGCCAACGAGCTGTTCGGCCGCGTTGAGCAGTTGCTGGGCCTGCCGGCATCGACGGTGAAGCTGGGCATCATGGACGAGGAGCGCCGCACCAGCGTCAACCTCGCCGCCTGCATCGCCGCGGCGCCCAGCCGTGTCGCCTTCATCAACACCGGCTTCCTCGACCGCACCGGCGACGAGATGCACACCGCGATGCTGGCCGGTCCGATGCTGCGCAAGGGCGACATGAAGACCAGCGCCTGGATCCAGGCCTACGAGCGCAACAACGTGCTGGTGGGCCTGAGCGCCGGCTTGCGCGGGCGCGCGCAGATCGGCAAGGGCATGTGGGCGATGCCCGACCTGATGGCCGCGATGCTCGAGCAGAAGATCGCGCACCCGAAAGCCGGCGCCAACACCGCCTGGGTGCCAAGCCCGACCGCCGCCACGCTGCACGCGCTGCATTACCACCAGGTCAGCGTGGCGCAGGTGCAGCAGCAGATCGAGGCGGAAGCCGCCGGCGTCGACCGCGCTGAACTGCTGCAGCGCCTGCTCACCATCCCGGTGAGGGATGCGCCGAACTGGTCCGAGGCCGAGAAGCAGCAGGAGCTGGACAACAACATCCAGGGCATCCTGGGCTACGTGGTGCGCTGGATCGACCAGGGGGTCGGCTGCTCCAAGGTGCCGGACATCAACGGTGTCGGTTTGATGGAAGACCGCGCCACGCTGCGCATCTCCAGCCAGCACGTGGCGAACTGGCTTTATCACGGCGTCGTCACGGAACAACAAGTTCGGGCGACATTCGAACGGATGGCGGCCGTGGTGGATGCGCAGAACGCCGCCGACCCGCTGTACGAGCCGATGGCCGGTCGTCCGCAGAGCATGGCGTACCAGGCGGCACTGGATCTGGTGTTCCAGGGACGGGAACAGCCCAGCGGGTACACGGAACCGCTGCTGCATGCGTGGCGGCAGCGGCGCAAGGCGGGAACGCGCAGCTGACGACATAACACCGACCCAATCGTCGACTAATGCCGCGAAACGCGGTCAACGTGCGTCGTACGATAAAGTTTTTAAGCGGCCTGCGGGCCGCTTTTGCATTTTGGGTTATCGATTTCAGCAATGAAGGGTTGTCCTGGCCCCGTACTTTCCACGTCATTGCGATTTAGGGAAGCGCTGCGCCCAAGCCACTTCAAACCTTCAACCGTGGGAAACCCTTAGGGGCGTGACCCGGGGGTGCCTCATGTCGGGAGAAATTTAAAGTTTCTTTACCGACGCGCAGTGTTGGCCGACCACGAGTTGCCTGCACTGGAATCACTTTTGTCAATTTTGTTTCGAAGATGACCCCGAAGCCCCAACTCCGTCATGTGAGCCTCGCCGCCGCACTGCTGACCGCCGCGATTGGCGCCGCCCATGCCCAGGAAGCCCAGCAACTCGAACGTATCGAGATTACTGGCTCCAGCATCAAACGAGTCGCTAACGAGGGCGCCCTGCCGGTGCAACTGATCACGCAGGAGGAGATCAAGGCCTCCGGCGCCAACAACGTCGCCGACCTCATCCAGCGCATCCCCGCAATGGGCGGCAACCTGACGGTGGGCGATGTCTCGATCGGCTCGAACTCTGGCGGGATCGCCACGGCGTCCATCCACGGTGTCGGCGAGAGCTACACCCTGGTGCTGTTGAACGGCCGCCGCATCGCCCCCACAGGGTCGGGCAGCCGCATCAACCTGAACTCGATCCCGATGAGCGCCATCGAGCGCATCGAAGTACTGACCGACGGCGCCTCCGCGTTGTACGGCTCCGACGCGATAGCTGGCGTCGTGAACTTCGTGCTGAAGAAGAACGTCCAGGGCGGCAACCTCACCGCCAACTACAGCAATCCCGCCGGCGCAGGCGGCACCGCCTACAACATCAGCGCCACCTATGGCCTGGGCGACCTTCAGCGCGACGGCTTCAACGTGGTTGCCACGTATCGCCGCGACGAGCAGAAGCAGATGAAGTCTGGCGATCGCAAGTTCTCCAGCACCGCCTATCTGCCGTTCTCCTTCAACGGCAAGAACTACGCGTACGACCGTACCAGCACCTCTGCCGACCCGGCGAACGCCGCCGTCGTGTTCAAGAGACTGGACGGCGAAACCACGACCTTGCCTGCTTACTCGTTCAACCCGTACCGCATGGCCAACAGCGGCCAATGCGCGCCGAACAACGTGTACAGCCTGGCGAATACGATCCCGGCCAACTCCAACGCCAAGGCTGGTACGGCGCAGTGCGCGTTCGACTTCGTCAGCACCATCGACGTGTATCCCGAGTCGACTCGCGACTCGCTGTTCGTCACCGGCGAGCTGAAGATCAACGACAAGGTCAAGCTGTTCTCCGACGCGGCATACAGCCGCCTGGACCTGACCGCCCGCATCGCGCCGAATCCGGTACCGATCGCCATCGCGGCCAACTCGCCCTTGTTCACCAAGTACGTCGCTCCGTACCTCACGCCAAGTCAACTGGCCCATGTCGACACCGTCACAGCGAACTATCGCGCAACCGACTTCGGCACTCGGAACTCGCAGACCATCACCGACGCCAAGCATTTCGTGGTCGGCGCGGACGCCGAGGTGGGTGCCTGGAGCGTCACCGGCGCGCTGACCTGGTCGCAGAATGCGCTCGACGAGAAGTACGTCGGTGGCTACTTCAAGGCCAAGGAGTTCGGTGACATCCTGGCCAACGGTGCCCTCGATCCGTTCGTGCCGTCCGGCAACCAGAGCGCCACCACGCAACAGCTGATCAAGGACTCCATCTACCACGGCACCATTCGCGAAGCATCCACGACGCTCAAAGGCGCCGACATGCGCGCTTCCGGCGAGATTTTCCAGTTGCCTGCCGGCCCGGTGCAGCTAGGCGTCGGCGCGGACTTCCGCAACTACCACTACAAGCAGACGCCGTCGGCCGACGCGGTTGCGGGCGTGATCTACAACTTCGCGGCCAACCCCCGCTATGACATGGAGCGCGACAACGTCGGCGCCTTCGCCGAGTTCGTCATCCCGGTCATCAAGAACCTCGAGCTGACGGCCGCGCTGCGCTACGACAGCATCAGCAAGATCAAGGACGCCATCAACAAGCGCGACTTCGGCAAGACCGAATCGGCCACGACCTACAAGCTGTCGGCCAGCTACAAGCCGACCAAGACGGTGGTGTTGCGCGGCTCGTATGGCACCGGCTTCAAGGCTCCGGACATGCTGGACATTGCCCAGCCGCTTGTGACCAATGGAGTGACTGCATCGCAGTACGACTGCCCGTTCCCCGGTGACGGTAGCGGCGCCGCGCCCTGCAAGCCGGGCAAGGCTCAGTACACGCAGTTGTCGGGCGGCAACGAGAACCTGAAGCCCGAGAAGTCCAAGCAAGCCACCCTGGGCATCCGGTTCGACCCGACGCGCAACTTCGGCGCCAGCTTGGACTATTGGCAGATCGACCTGCGCGACGCCGTGAGTGCGGTGTCCGCCAACCAGGCGTTTGCCGCTCCGCAGCAGTACAGCAGCCTGTTCACGACGTACAAGCTCCCGGCCGAGACCAACGCGTACTACGCCTTCATGTCGATGTCGACCAACATCGGCAAGTCGAAGTATCGCGGGCTGGACTGGCAGCTGGATGGCCGCCTGAACATCGAGGGCCTGGGCCGCCTGACCACCACGGTCAATGGCACCTACATGATTGAGGCCCAGTACACGAAGCCCGGCACGGCCAACGACTTCACCGACAGCCTCGGCAAGTACGGCGTGGATGCGCAGGTCATCTTCCGCAACACGGCACAGGCCCGCTTCGCGCTGGAGACCGGCAACGCCACCAACGCGCTGACGGTGAAATACCGCTCGGGCTACACCGACATCCTTCAGACGGTGCGAGACCTGCAGACCGGCCAGAACGTGAAGATCCAGCTGAACGTGCCGAACTACATCACGTTCGATTACCAGGGCACGTACCGCTACAACAAGGCGCTGGAGTTCCGTCTGGGCATCCAGAACCTGACCAACGAGACGCCGCCGTTCACGCTGCGCGATTCGTCCGGCCACCAAGTCGGCTATGACCCGCGCTATGCGAGCCCGCTGGGCCGCACCGTCTACGTGACGGGTAGCTACAACTTCTGATGTGATTCCGTCAGGGCCGCGCCTCTCGCTCCCTGACTGCACCATGGCCCGTCCGGTTTGCCGGGCGGGCGCTTTTTTTTGGGTTGTCCAACGCCGCCCCGCGCCCATCAAAAAGGCGCCCCGGAGGGCGCCGTCGAAAAAAGCTCAGGAGTAGGTTCAGGCCAAGTTCTTAGCCAGGAACCTCTCCACGCGGGTCCAGAAGTCGACGTTGTTGGCCTCGCGGCGCCAGCCATGAGCTTCGTCGGGATAGACGACCCATTCGACGTTCTTGTTGTGCCCTTTGAGAGCGTCGCGCATCTTCTCCCCGTTGATCAGCGGCACACGCACGTCCAACGCACCGTAGCCCATCAGCACGGGCTGCTTGATCTCGGCGGCTCGCTGCAGCGGTGACGTCTGCTTGAACTGCTCCGCATCCTTCTCCGGATCGCCGATCAGCCGTCGGCGACCAGTGTCGGGTCCGCCGTAGCGGTTGAAGTCAGTCCAGGTGACCGTGAACATGAAGTTCGGATCCGTCACCCCTACCCAATTAATCCCGCAGCGGAAGAGTTCCGGCTCCTTGGCCAAGCCCATCATCGTCAAATAGCCACCGTAGCTGGCGCCAGCGATGCAAACACGCTTGGGGTCGACCTTGCCCTGTTGGATCAACAGCCTGACGCCGTCGGTGACGTCGTCCTGCATCGCAAGACCCCACTGCTTCCAACCTGCGCGGAACAACTTGTCGCCAAATCCAGTGGATGCGCGCGGCGCGGGCATGAAGACCGCGTAGCCGCGCGACGCGAGGAACTGCACGACCGGATCCCAGTGCATATGGATCGGGCGCACCCAGGGGCCGCCGTAATGCAACACGATCAGCGGCGGCTTTCCATCACCCGCGGGCATCGTCAGTTGCGCCGGGATCTGCATGCCGTCGCGAGCGGCATAGCGAAAGAAAGTCGTTGGACGCATCTCCGGAACCTTCACCCAAGGCCGCGTGGCGCCCAGGCCCTGGAACTTGTCCTGCTTGACTTGGTAAAGGTAGTAGCGGCCCGGATCCCGATCAGAAGACGAACTGATCAACACCACGCGGTCATCCCCCGCCCCCCCCACTTGGATGGCATTGACGGTTTCTGGCAGAGCCTTGTCCACAGTCGCCTGCAGCGCCGCGCGCTCTTCATCGATCCAATAAGTCCCTGGCTCGATCGCCTCGTAGGAGATGCCTAGCAGCTTGCCTTCGCTGCGATCCCAGAGCAGGTCGATGTCGTCCGCGTCGAAGCCCTTGACCGCAAATACCGGCGTTGGATCGAGCTTTCGTGTCTTGGGATCAAAGGCGTAGAGCCCGCTGGTGTCGTTGCCGTTGTTGGCCACGACGTAGATCCGGCCGTCCGGCGCGATCGACTGCGGCTTGATGGCCTCGGCGGTGTCGTCGTCCCGATAGCTGTAGATCGCCGTCCAGGGGGCGTCTTCGGCGGCGCGGAAATGGACCGTGAAGGTCTCGTCGGTGTAGCTGACGCAGCAGCGCGGCACGCCCTTGCTGTCGATCAGCCACTGCTGGGCATTACCCGGACCTCCGACCGTCATCGGCGAGAAGCGGCCGGTGCGCGTGTTGACCCGGTACATCGTCGAGGACGACTTCCCCTTGGCTTGGTAGGAGTACGCCACCACGCGGATGTCGTCGGTCAGCTCGCCGTTTTCCACGACCCGGGAATGTACCGTCGAGCCGACGGGTAGCAGTTTGCCGCCTTCCGTCATGAAGGCGCGCTCAGCCAGAGTGACGAAACCGCTGGCATCGGCGTCGATCGCGAACAGCCCGGTGGCACCAAGCTGGTCCGCGCCGCGCTGGCGGTCGGAAATGCTGAAAAAGAGCCGAGTGTTGTTCACCCAGCCCAGACGGCCGACGTCGCCGTCGGTGAAGTCCGTGATGATCTTGACCTTGCGGGTTGCCACGTCGACGACGACGATGTTGGCGCGGCCTTTGGCCGTGATGCGGGTCCCGGCAACGAGTCGACCGTCCGGCGATAGTCGGGCGCCACTCAGCACTGGATTGCGAAAGAAGTCCTCGACCTTCATCGAGGACACCAGCGCCTGGGCCGAGACGGCGCTCGGCAGGCCGGCCAGCGGCGCCAGCGTGACCGCCGTCACCAGGGCGCGGCGCCGGGTATTAGGTTGCATGCTTTTCATGGATCGATGAATTTGAAACGGAAAAGGGCACCGTCGCCGGTGCCCTTCGAGTGTCGGGTACGGATACCTCGGATCAGCGGAAGGTGTACTTCGCGCCCAGTTGGAAGTAACGGCCGCGGTTCGTGTACAGCTCCGCGAAGCCCATCTGCGTGTAGGTGTTGCTCAGCGCATTGGTCAGGCTCAGCGGAGGCATACGGTCGAAGATGTTCTTGACCGTGAAGCTCAGCTCCAGGCTCTTCACGCCGGAGTACACCACCTGCACGTCACCTTCCTCGTGATTACCCACCTTGCGGGTGTTCTGAGCGATCGGGAACGGACGGTCGGTATCCCAGAAGCCACCCACGGTGCGCCACTGCAGGTTGGCCGCCCAAGGCCCCATTTCGCTCTGGATGATGAAGTTGTTGCGGAAGCGCGGCGTCGCGTAGGTGCCCGAGTACTCCGCCCAGTCATCACCCGCAGAGTCGCGAGTCTTGTTGGTGAAGTAATAGGACAGGAGGTTGCGCAGCGTCACGTTGCCGACGGGCGTGGCACCCAGGCGCCAGCGCGCATCCACGTCAACGCCCGATGTCTGGCGCGCAGCGATGTTCTGCAGGTTGGTGAAGATGTTGAAGCGCGGGCCTTCCTTGTTGAACAGGCCTTGGTCGATCGCGGAGGCAATCGTCGGCGAGCTGATGTCATTCGTCTTTTCGATCTTCCACCAGTCGATGCTGGCGTTGAAGTCCTTGGACAGCTCGAAGACAGCGCCGATGTTGAAGGTCTTGCCCTTCTCAGGCTGCAGGTTGGGGTTGGCCCCGTTTACCTGGAAGGCATTCACCAGGCAGCTCTCCTCGCCGGTGGCCGGGTCGACGTTGACCGTCACGCCGAGCTTGCGGCACGACTCCGGATCGGTGATCGTCGTTGCGCCCTGTTCCTGCGCGCCATACAGCTGCTTCAACACCGGGGCGCGGAAGCTTCGAGTGAACGAGCCACGGAAGGCCAGCTGAGGAGACACGGTCCACTTCACGCCAAGTCGCGGGCTGGTGGCGTCGGCATTGGGGTACTTGTCATAGCGGACCGCGGCCTGCGCTTCGAGCGACTTGAAGACCGGGATCACCAGTTCGGTGTAGACAGCCTTGTAGGTACGGCTGGCGTCGACGGCAGCCTGGGCGATGCCGCCGACGACCTTGCCTGCTTGCTGCAGCGCGTCAGGCTCGTCGGACAGCTTCTCGTGGTTCAGGTTCACGCCCAGCGCGAACTGCAGTGGGCCGGCCGGCAGCGGGTACAGCTCGCCCGCGATTTGGGCATTGAAGGTCTCGAGGGTCGATTTGCCGACGCGCCGCGGGTTGACCTTCAGGCTTTCAACGAACGCAGGATCGTTGGTGGTGATCGTCGGATTCAGCAGGCCGCCACCGGTCGCATCCGCCCACAGGTCCGCGTCATAGTAGTTGTGATCCTGGTTGGTGACCTTGCTCTCGCCGCGCGACAGCGCGACCTTCCAGTCGTACTTGCGCCAGGTGCCTTCCAGACCCGTCGCCACGTTCAGGAAGTCGGACTTGCGATCGGTGATACGGGGACCGCCCTGCATGAAGCGGCCGGCGATATACACCTTGCCGGTGCCGTTGCCGTTCGCGTCCTTGATCTCATAGGGCTGCTGGTTCGCGTTGGTGATCGGAACGATGAAGTAGTCCGGCACCGGGTGAGCCTCGAAGTGGTCCTTCGAGGTCGAGAACGTCGCTTCCAGGAACGCGCGAGTGTCGTTGTTGATCTGCAGGTTGCCGATGGCCATGGCGCTGACACGGTCCGCACCGTTATAGGCGGTCAGCAGCGACTTGTTGAAGTCGTAACGGCAGATGTTGTTGGCACCAAGCGAATCGGCAGGGCAAGCCGTGTAGGGCACGCCGACAAGCGCGCCGGTGTCCGGATTGATCACGTTGCCGTAGGGCGAGAACGAGCTACGCGCGTCGGACGAGCCGAAGCGGCGGAAGTCCACCGAGCTCGACAGCGAGCGGTCGGCACGCAGGATCGGGTCGCGCTTGAGGATATCCAGGCCGAACAGCACGTTGTAGCGGTCGCTGCCCAGGTCACCGAACCCGGCCGACAGGCCGGCACGCTTCTCCGCGCCGTCACCACGGCTGGAGCGGCCATAGCTGCCGCTCAGCTCGATGCCTTGGTAGTCGGTCTTGGTAATGAAGTTGATGACACCCGCGACCGCGTCAGCGCCGTACAGCGCGGAGCCGCCGTCCTTCAGGATCTGGACCTGCTCGATGGCGCCGATGGGCAACGAGTTGATGTCGAACGCAGCGCCGGCGCCCGACGAGTCGTAGAGCGCGTTGACTGGCAGGCGGCGCCCATTCAAGAGAATCAAGACTTGGCTGGTGCTCAGTCCGCGCATGCCGATGTTGGCAGTCCCGGAGCCGGCTGGAGAGTTCGACGCCAGTTCGCCTTGGTCGAAGATGTCGATCGAAGGTATCGACCGCAACAGTTCGTTGACCGTGGTGGCTCCGGTGCGCTCAATCTGCTTGCGCGAAAGCACTTCCACCGGCGAAACGCCTTCGACGTTCGTGCGCTTGATCGCGGAACCGACAACTTCGACGCGCTCCAGTTGTTGCGCGGCTTGATTCTCGGCCTGTTGCGCTTGCGCGAGACCAGCGAGCCCGCTCAGGAGGAGCAGAGCGGCCGCAGAGAGAGTAGTACGTTGATGCATGTGTGCTTCCCGATGTGAGCTGTGGAACCTTTGCGATCCACTGCAGACGGCACGGCGGTTGGGTCCCCGGTTGGGAGCACTCGCCGAACGCTGTTTGAGCCAGCAATTTTTTGGCAGTCCACCTTTTCGCCCGTCGGGGAACTCTCTAGGTCACAAGCGACTTGATGTCGCTTTATGCGCGGCCTCGTTGACATGACCCATGCCGTAAGTCATTGACTTTCAAAGGCTTCTCCACCGCAAAGCTAAGTAGACCCCAGCGCACGTAAAGATAAATTGCTAGAAGTTCTATCTCAGCTCGTTGGAATCAGGCAACGAAATGTGGCCAAACGCTTCGGGTTCACCCTCAGCTGAACAGGCCGCAACTTTGGTGTTGCGAACGACTCGCGTCGCCGTCCAGTACGGAACGTCTCACTGAAGCAACGGTTTTTATGCAAAGTGGCTAGGGTTTTCCTGCATTTATCGCCGTTGGTAAATGCCCTTCGCCCCACCCTATTACTAAGCGCACCCCAGCAACAAAAGTACATGGGGCCTTCTGCACACTGACTAGAGCCAGGGATACCCCCTGGTCATTTTTTGTTACGCCGCTCTGACAAGGACCGGGTAACTCATCAGGAGTTGCAGAGATGTACAAGCTAAACGCGGTGAGCCTGGCAGTCGCCGCCACCATTGCGGCCGCGTCCTTCCCGGCGCTGGCACAGGAACAACAGGACCAGACCCAGCTCGAGCGCGTCGTGGTCACGGGCTCGGCCATCAAGCGGCTCGACGCCGAGTCGTCCGTCCCGGTGACGACGCTCAAGATGAACGACATCCGTGAGCAGGGCCTCACCACGGTCGAGCAGATCCTCTCCACGCTGACCGCCAGCCAGAGCAGCCTGGGCACCAGCCAGGCCGTGGGCGCATCCACCGGCGGCGCCTCCTTCGCCGATCTGCGCGGCATTGGCGCCAACAAGACGCTGGTCCTGCTGAATGGCCGTCGCATCGCCAACAACGCGTTCGACGGTTCGGCGCCCGACCTGAACATGATCCCGCTGGCCGCGATCGAGCGCATCGAAGTGCTGCGCGACGGCGCCTCCTCGCTGTACGGCACCGATGCCATCGGCGGCGTGATCAACTTCATCACCCGCAAGGACTACGAAGGCGGCACCGTCACGCTGGGCTACGACTCGCCGCAGCACGCGGGCGGCAAGACCAGGAACGCCAACGCCGGCTTTGGCTTCGGCGACCTGGAAAAGCAGGGCTTCAATGTCTTCGGCTTCGTCGACCTGCAGAAGCAGGACGCCATCAACGGCACCCAGCGCGACTTCAACAAGCGCTATCCCGGCGGCATCTCCAGCAACACCGCGCCCGCGAACTACTACACCGGCGCCGGCGACGTGGTCTACAACCCCGCGGGGCCAGCCTGCTCGGGCAACAACCTGCTCCCGAGCGGTGACGGTACCTCCTGCTACATCAGCACCTCGCCCTACGTCGACTACACCCCGGAAAGCCAGCGCACGTCCGGCATGCTGAAGGGCACGCTGAAGCTCAACAACGATCATCAGATCGGCGCCGAGTACTTCATCACCCGCAGCACGGTCAAGACGCAGATCGCCCCGGTGCCTTACGGCGCGTTGAGCATGACCTCGTCCAGCCCGTTCTATCCGAACAACCCGGACCTGAACGGCGGCGACCTGGTCGTGAAGTGGCGTGACACGGTCAACGGCCCGCGCCGAGACAAGAACACCAACCAGCAGCAGCGCTTCCTGCTGACCGCTGACGGCACCGTGGCCAACTGGGATTACTCGGTCGGCGGCAGCTACAACATCAACAAGGTCACCGAGGCGCTGACACACGGATATGCCAACGGCACCGTCATCACGCAGGGCGTGCGTGACGGCATCATCAACCCCTTCGGCGACCAGACGCCCGAAGGTCTGGCACTGCTGCAGTCCGCCGCCGCCGCCGGCACGCTGATGACCGGCAAGGGCGAAACCTGGAACCTGGATGCCCACGCCAGCCGTGAGATCGGCGACTGGTTCGGCGTCGGCCGCGGCGCCGCGATCGCCGTGGGCACGGAGTTCCGCCAGGAGAAGTTCTCGCAGAAGGCCAACGAGGACTACGCCAAGATCGTCGTGGCCTCCACCGGCGTCGACCCCGCCACCAACAGCGTCGGGGAACGCAAGGTCTACGCGCTGTATACCGAGCTCAACGTGCCGGTGCTGAAGACGCTGGATGTGACCGCGGCGCTCCGCTACGACAAGTACAACGACTTCGGCAACACGACCAACCCGAAGGTCAGCTTCCGCTTCCAGCCGTCCAAGGAAGTGCTGGTGCGCGGCTCCTACTCGACCGGTTTCCGCGCCCCGTCGCTCTATGAGCTGCACGCTGCGCAGACCTACACCAACTCGGGCACCGTCAGCGACCCGCTGCTGTGCCCGACCGGCACCGGCAGCGCGCTGAACTGCAAGACGCAGTTCCAGGTCCTGAATGGCGGCAACACCGAACTCAAGCCCGAGAAGAGCAAGAGCGCCACGCTGGGCTTCCAGTTCGCGCCGCTCAACGACCTGAACTTCGGCGTCGATTTCTGGTGGCTGCGCCTGAAGAATCTGATCGGCGTGATCGGCGACGCGTCGCTGTACGACCCGGACAACTACGGTCAGTTCGGGCAGTACTTCCATCGCAATGCCGCTGGCCAGCTGTCCACCGACGGCACGAGCTGCCCAGGCGCCAACTGCGGCTACATCGACGCGCGTCAGCAAAACCTGGGCGGCACCAACACCAACGGTTTCGACCTGAACGGCAGCTACCGCCTGCGCACCGCCTATGGCAACGTGACCTTCGGCCTGAACAGCACGTATGTCACGAAGTACGAGTTCCAGGAATACCAGAACGGTCCGTGGAACCAGAACGTGGCGGTCTATGCCGGCGCCGGCCCGGTGTTCCGTTGGCAGCACACCATCAACGCGGTGTGGAGCTACGCGAACAAGTACACGGTCGGCGTGACCGCCCATCACAAGTCGGGCTACATGGACGATCCACTGCTCGAGGAAGGCGCGGCCAACCGCGTGTCGTCGTACACGACCTTCGACCTGTTCGGCGTCTACAAGCCGATCAAGGCGCTGTCGCTGACGGCCGGCGTGCGCAACCTGTTCGACCGCGATCCGCCGCTGTCGTACCAGCAGCCGATGTTCCAGGCTGGCTATGACCCGCGTTATGCCGACGCGACCGGCCGCACCTTCTACGTCCGCGGTTCCTACGACTTCTGATCGCCGGGAAATCCGACACAATCCGAGGGCCCCATCCGGGGCCCTTTTTCTTTGTCCGGATCCGTTTTCCGCCGCCTCCGTCCACGTATGTCCGACACCTCCTCCATGCCGCCGTCGCGGTGCCAGGTCCTCATCATCGGCGCCGGACCCGCCGGCAGCGCCGCGGCGCGCTGGCTGGCCCGGGCGGGCGTGGACGTGGTGTTCGCCGACCAGCAGCCGCTGGGCCGCGATAAGGTCTGCGGCGACGGCCTGATCCCCGACGCGCACCAGGCGCTCGAGCGCCTGGGCCTGCTGGACCGGGTGATGGCCAAGGCGCAGCGCTCGGCGCACGTGGGCTGCGTCGGACCGCGCGGCGGCCGCATCGACGTCCCCGGCCACCTCGCCGTGCTGCCGCGCAGGCAGCTCGACGAACTCCTCAACCTCGGCGCGCAGGAGGCCGGCGCGCGCTTCCTGGCGCCGGCGCGCTTCGAGGCGGCGCTCGAGGACGCCCAGGGCCGGGTGCGCGGCGCGCGCTTCTCGATCGAGGGCCAGCCGCACGAGATCGCCGCCGACTGGGTCATCCTGGCCACCGGCGCCGTGCCCAAGGCGCTGACGGCCGCCGGCATGTGCGAGCGTCACACGCCCAGCGGCGTCGCGCTGCGCGGTTATGTCCGCGCGCCATCGATGGTCGGCGAGATCAAGGCGCTCGAGGTCGTCTGGTGCAAGCCGGTGCAGCCGGGCTACGGCTGGATCTTCCCGGCGCCCGACGGCAGCTTCAACATCGGCGTGGGCGTCACCGACAGCCATCAGGACCTGGCCGGCAAGGGCCAGAAGAAGGACGTCAACCTGCGCGCCATCTTCGACGCCTTCGTCGCGCATTACCCGCCCGCCAAGCGCCTGATGGCCGAGGGCGAACTGATCGGCGAACTCAAGGGCGCGCCGCTGCGCTGCACGCTCAAGGGCGCGCGCTGGACCCGTCCCGGCCTGCTGGTGACCGGCGAGGCGGCGGGCTCGACCTACTCCTTCACCGGCGAAGGCATCGGCAAGGCGATGGAGACCGGCCTGCTCGCGGCCGAGGCGATCCTGGCCCACGCCACCGGCGTCGACGGCTTCGACGCCAAGGTCCGCGCCCAGTACGAGCAGGGCCTGCGCGCGCTGCAGCCCAAGTACGACCTCTACGAGCGCGGCAACCGCGTCAACCGCTTCCCGTGGCTGGCCGACCTGCTGATCTGGCGCGCGAAGAAGAGCCCGCGCCTGCTGCAGCGCATGAGCGGCGTGCTCAACGAGACCAGCAACCCCGGCAACCTGGTGAGCCTGAAGGGGATCACGCGGCTGTTCCTCGAATGAGCGCCGCGACCTGAGCCTGGAGAGACCGCGATGTGCCAGCTGATGGGCATGAACGCCCGCCGACCGACCGACGTCATGTTCAGCTTCGCCGGACTCGCCACGCGGGCCCATGAACACAAGGACGGCTTCGGCATCGCCTTCTTCGAGGGCCGCGGCCTGCGGCACTTCGTCGACCACCACAGTGCGCGGGTCTCGCCGCTGGCCGAGCTGGTCAAGACCTATCCGATCCGCAGCGACGTCGTCATCGCCCACATCCGCAAGGCCACGCAGGGCGTGGTCTCGCTGGAGAACACCCACCCCTTCGTGCGCGAGCTCTGGGGCCGCTACTGGGTGTTCGCGCACAACGGCGACCTGAAGGGCTTCGCGCCCCGGCTGCACGCAGCCTTCAAGCCGGTCGGACAGACCGACAGCGAGCAGGCCTTCTGCTGGCTGATGCAGGAGCTGGCGAAGGCCCACGCCAACATGCCGGCCATCGAGGAACTGAACCACACGCTGCGCGAGCTGCTGCCCCAGCTCAACCGCCACGGCACCTTCAACATGCTGCTGTCCAACGGCCAGGCGCTGTGGGCCCACGGCTCGACCAAGCTGCATTACCTGCTGCGCCAGCCGCCCTTCGGCCATGTGACGCTGCAGGACGAGGACCTGAGCGTCGACCTGTCCGCCAAGACCACCGAGGACGACCGCATCGCCATCGTCGCCACCGAACCGCTGACGCGCGGCGAAGCCTGGGTGCCGATCGAGCCGGGCACGCTGAAGGTGTTCCTGGGCGGCGAACCGCTCTGCTGAGCCCGGGCTGCGGGCCAGTCGTCCCCGCCAACCGCCATTCGCCGCATCCGGCGGCCTGCCCCGCACCCCTGGCCTAGACTCGCCCCATGACCTCGCCCAGCGCTCCCGCCGAAGCCGCCGCCGCCGTGCCGGCCAAGCCCGCCGCCGAAGCCGGCGCCGGGGTCCGCTTCGACTGGGCCTACTGGCTGTTCCCCGGCCCGCGCCGCCGCTTCTCCGAGGCCGAGATCGCGCGCTCCGGCCTGAAGGGCTGGTCCAGCGGCATCGACTGCTACGTGATGAGCAACGTGCTGGTGCTGGGACTGGTCTTCTACACGATGCTGCCGCGCCACCTGGCGCACGTGATCCTGATCGGCGGGTTGGCGATGGCGTCGCTGGGACTGGGCGTCGGACGCTGGCTGTGGCGCCAGCCGACGCGCACCCGCTTCAACGGCGCCACGCTGGCGCTCAGCATCCTGATGGTGCTGATCACGCTGGTGATGGTGAAGCTGGGGTACCGCGACGAGGCGCGCGACCTGCTGCCCTTCGCCGCCGGCGGCATGACGCTGACGGTCTCGTCCTGGTGGTTCCTGACGCTGTACCGCACGCAGCAGTTGGGCGCGCGACTGGCCGAGCTCGACGCCCAGGACGAACGCATCGCGATGGCCCAGCGGCTGGCGACGGCACAGATCCAGCCGCATTTCCTCTTCAACACGCTGGCCTCGCTGCAGCACTGGGTCGACACCCGCGACGACCGCGCCGGCCCGATGCTGCGCTCGCTGACGCGCTACCTGCGCGCGACGCTGCCGATGTTCGAGCAGGACCGGCTGCCGCTCGAGCAGGAGCTGCAGAAGACCCCGATTGCAGTGACAGCGATCAGCGCCTCGACGATCGAGGACAACCACGTCAAGAGCATGCTCGACGTGTTCAACCTCGTGCCCAGCATGCAGGGCACCGGGCAGGGCGACCACGGCATCGTCAGCATCACGCTGCGCGGCATCGGCAACGACTCGGCCAAGACCGAGTACGCCGACCCCGAAGTGGCGCTGTTCGTCGACGGCGTCTTCGCGCCGCGCCCCGAAGGCGCCGCCACGATGCTGTTCGACCTCGACGGCATCGAGGTCCTGCGCGGTCCGCAGGGCACGCTGTGGGGCCGCAACTCCACCGTCGGCACCATCAACATGAAGACGGCCAAGCCGGTGCTGAAGGACAGCTCCGGCTACCTGGAGGTCGGCACGGGCAGCTACAACCGCCTGGGCGCCAAGGGCGCCGTCAACATCCCGCTGAGCGACACGCTCGCGGCGCGCGTGGCCTTCATCCACGAGCAGCACGACGGCTACGTCGACTACCAGAAGCCCACCCAGTACACGCTGGCGCAGCAGCAGGCGGCCTACAACGCGGGCAACACGGCCGGCAACTTCCCGGCCTTCCAGCCGATCAACTACAACCTGTTCGTCACCGGCGGCCCGAAGTACAACGCCCAGGACCAGACCGCCGCGCGCCTGAGCTTCCTCTGGCAGCCGGTCAAGACCTTCCGCTGGGACCTGTCGCTGGAGCAGTTCGCCGACCGCGGCACGCCGGCGATGAGCCTGATGCAGACGCCGCGCGCCGGCGAGAAGCTGTGGTCCGCGCTGATCGACACCGCGCCCTCGCTCAAGCGGGACTCCACCTCGATCCGCAGCCGCATGGAATACGACATGGGCGGCATGGCGCTGGCCTACGTCGCGGGCTACACCAGCTTCAAGGGCTCGGGCACCTACGACCAGGACTTCGGCGTGAACATGCCGACCAGCTTCACCACGGGCGCGACGCACCAGGAAGACAACACCGTCTGGACGCGCTACCGCAGCCAGAGCCATGAACTGACGCTGCAGAGCACGCAGAAGCAGACCATCGACTGGGTGCTGGGCCTGTACTACGCGGCCGAGGACAACGGCATCCGCTTCGACATCCCGATCATGAACGGCACCCAGCAGGGCACCGTCAGCTGGCAGGGCTCGTTCATCCAGCCCAAGGAGACCGTCGATTCCAAGGCCGCCTTCGGCCAGGCGACCTGGAACCTGACCGATGCGCTGCACCTCACCGGCGGCCTGCGCTACACCCATGACGACCGCAAGAACGTCGGCGGTCGCGGCTGGTTCTGGGCCGGCAACGCCGCCGCGCCGCAGATCCCGCTGAACCCGACGATCGACCCGACCGATCCGGCCAACGGCTACAGCGCCGGCAACATCAACGATGCCCATTACAAGGGCAGCAAGACCACCTGGCTGGCGCGCGCGACCTACGACCTGAGCAAGGACGCGATGGCCTACGCCAGCGTGTCGACCGGCTACAAGTCCGGCGGCACCGGCGACGGCGGCCTGCCCTACGGGCCGGAGACGCTGACCAACTACGAGGTCGGCTACAAGACCTCGCTGCTGGACGGTCGCATGACCTTCAACATCAGCGCGTACCACATGAAGTTCAAGGACTTCCAGTTCAGCGCGCCGGTGATCGTCAACGGCAACCGCCAGTTCGCCTACTCCAACGCCGAGGGCGCCAAGGTCTCCGGCCTGGAGATCGAGACCGCCTGGATGATCACCAACGACGACAAGCTGCAGCTGTCGGCCTCGTACACCAAGACCAAGCTGGGCCAGCTGGTGGCGGCGTCCAACGACTACCAGCTGCCCACTTGCTTCGATGCGACGCTGGGCGGCAACTGCCTGAACGTCACTGGCAACGAGCTGCCGCACGCGCCCAAGGTCGCGATCCAACTGATGTACGAGCATGTGTTCCCGCTCGCCAACGGCGACCAGGTCGCGCCGCGCATCAGCTACCACTACCAATCGGCGAATTGGCTGTCGGTCTTCAACCTCGGCGACGGCGATCGGCAGAAGGCCTACTCGACTGCCGACATCGCGGTGCGCTACTCGTCGAAGAAGAACTGGTACGTCGACGCCTTCGTGCGCAACGTCTCGGACGAGAAGATCAAGACCAGCGCCGGCAGCTCGGGCAGCTTCGCCAATCCGATCTGGACCGCGCAGTACGCCGCGCCGCGCACCTTCGGCCTGAACGCGGGCTACAACTTCTGAGCCCTCGGGCCCGGTTGTTTCCGTCCGCCGCGCCGTCCGCCGCACCGAGTCTCCCGCGCAGGTCCCGTCGATGGTCACTCCCGATGCCACCGACGATCGCGCGAGGGCCGAGGACCGGCGGGCACGCTGACCCGGCGCTCGGCGGCCGGCGCGCTGCTGGCCGCCGGGCCGATCGGCGAGGCCGTGGTCGCGCTCACCAACCGCTGGATCAGCGAGCTGGCCCGGCCGGCGCGCTTGCCCCGCCTGGATTTCTCCCAGGGTCTGCCCGACGCCGAACGCACGCTGGTCGTCATGCCGGTGCTGTTGATCGAGCTCAAGCTGCTGTCGATGCAGTACGCCGATCACCACCTGTCGATGACGACGGCGCTGGCGACCGGCTCCGGCCTGCCCGACGTGATGGCGATCGACCTGCGCTACATCGGCAAGTTCGCCGGCTCGGGTGGTTTCGTCGATCTCAACCAGGCGCCGTACCTGGCCGCGTCGCATGCGGATGACTACGTCCGCTTCGCGATGGCGCAGGGCGCCGGACCCGGCGGCACGCAGGTGGCGATTCCGGCCGACATCGGCCCCGGCACGCTGATCTACCGCAAGGACCTGCTCGACCGCGCCGGCGTCAGCGAGGCCGAGATCACCCGCGACTGGTCCGCCTACCTGTCCGCCGGCGAGCGCCTGCGCAAGGCCACCGGCGCCTACCTGATGGCCGACGCCGCCGACCTGCGCG
>NZ_VOSR01000161.1:0-9394 GCF_007997345.1 Mitsuaria sp. TWR114 | reverse complement strand
GCGGCCGAAGGTGTCGCGCAGTTCCTGCTCGTAGGCGTCCTCGATCTCGGCCAGCACGCCCAGGTCCTCGCTGGCGCGCTTGGCCAGCTTCAGGCCGGCGATGCTCTGCGAGGTCGAGAACTGCTGCGAGAGCTGCGTCAGGAACTCCTTGAACGCGAGCCGGTCGGCGTCGAACCACGACGGCTCCTGCTCGATCCGGTCCAGCAGCTGCGACAGCGCGGCCAGGCCGGCCGGATCGGTGCTGCGAGCCGCCGTCTCGCCGAGCGCGCGGATGCTCTCCTGCATGTCGTGGAACAGCATCAGGCCGACGGCGCGCACCGCCTCGCGTTCGGCGGGCTTGAGCGCGGCCTCGCCGTCCATCAGCACGATCATCTGGCGATGACGCGCGAGCAGCTCGTCGCTCTGGCGCAGCAGCGTGGCGCTGACCGCCGGATTGGCGGACGCCGCTTCCAGCGGGGCCAGCGGCTTGGGCGCGTCACCGGCCGGCTTGCAGCCGCTCGTCAGGGTCATCGTGGCGGCGCACGCCGCGGTCGTGAGGGCGCTCATCCAGACGGCGCCCTTGCGTTGACTTCTCTCTTGCATGCCTTCCCTCGAAGCTTCACGCGAGGCGGGTCGTGCCGCCTCGTCGGCGCCGCGCTGGCGCCTGCCGGAGGCCGCGCCTCGGGGGGCGGGGCGGGTCCGGAGCGGGGGCTATTGTGACCCCCTCTGTAGAATCCGCGGGTTTGTCCCACCCCCTAAACGGCCGGTCCGGCCGCGCGCGCCATGAATCTCTCCGCCCTCACCGCCCTGTCGCCCCTGGATGGCCGCTATGCGTCGCGCATGGCCGCGCTGCGCCCGCTGCTGTCGGAGTTCGGCCTGATGCACCGCCGCGTGCAGGTCGAGATCGAATGGTTCATCACGCTGTCGGATGCGGGCCTGGCCGAGTTCAAGCCGCTGCCGGCCGCGACGCGCGAGTTCCTGCGCGCACTGGTGACCGATTTCTCGGAGCGGGACGCGCAGGCGATCAAGGACATCGAGAAGACCACGAACCACGACGTCAAGGCGGTCGAGTACTGGATCAAGCAGCAGTTCGCCGGCAAGCCGGAGCTGGAGGGCGCCGGGGAGTTCGTGCACTTCGCCTGCACCAGCGAGGACATCAACAACACCAGCCACGGCCTGATGCTCAAGGCCGCGCGCGAGCAGGTGATCCTGCCGGCGCTGGACCGCGTGATCGCCAAGATGACCGAGATGGCGCAGGCGCATGCCGCGGCGCCGATGCTCAGCCGCACGCACGGCCAGACGGCCAGCCCGACGACGGTGGGCAAGGAGATCGCCAACGTCGTGGCGCGCCTGCGCCGCGCCCGCGCGGTGATCGCCGAGGTCAAGCTGCTGGCCAAGATGAATGGCGCGGTGGGCAACTACAACGCGCACCTGTCGGCCTATCCGGAGAAGGACTGGGAGTCTTTCAGCCGCTCGGTCATCGAGCAGCAGCTGGGCCTGAGCTTCAACCCGTACACCATCCAGATCGAGCCGCACGACTACATGGCCGAGCTGTTCGACGCCGTCACGCGCGCCAACACCATCCTGGTGGACTGGTCGCGCGACGTGTGGGGCTACGTGTCGCTGGGCTACTTCAAGCAGAAGACCAAGGCGGGCGAGATCGGCTCGTCGACGATGCCGCACAAGGTCAACCCGATCGACTTCGAGAATGCCGAGGGCAACTTCGGCCTGGCCAACGCGGTGCTGACGCACCTGAGCCAGAAGCTGCCGATCTCGCGCTGGCAGCGCGACCTGACGGACTCGACGGTGCTGCGCAACATGGGCGTGGCGCTGGGTTACGCGCTGCTGGGCTATGACTCGCTGAGCAAGGGCCTGGACAAGCTGGAGCTCAACCAGGCGGCGCTGGATGCGGACCTGGATGCGTCGTGGGAAGTGCTGGCGGAGCCGATCCAGACGGTGATGCGCCGCTACGCGCTGCCCAACCCGTATGAGCGGCTGAAGGAACTGACGCGCGGCAAGTCGATCACGCGCGAGTCGATCCAGCAGTTCATCCAGGGCCTGGAACTGCCCGAGGCCGAGAAGCAGCGCCTGCTGGCGATGACGCCGGGCAACTACATCGGCACGGCCGAGGCGCTGGCGAAGCGGATCTGAAGACCCCTTGGCGCCTGAGCGGCGTCGCCCATCGGCAGCCCGCATGAAAAAGAGGGCAGCGCATCACTGCACTGCCCTCGCACCTTCCGGGAATCAGGGGGTTTCGGGTGTCGCTCAGGAGCAGCCCGGAAGGCGCCGGTGCCGGGGGGAATCGGCACCGGTCAACCGTGACGGTCGATCAGAACTGGTAGGCCAGGCCCATGCTCAGTCGATCGTCCTTCTTGTTGAAGCCGTTGGCCTGCGGCATGTCGTTGTAGCGAGTCGCCTCGGCGCGCAGCGAGACGTTCTTCGTCAGCGCGTAGTCGACGCCCACGCCCAGCTTCAGGCCCGTCTTGTCCTTGTCGCCCAGGCCGTTGTTGAAGTCGCGCTGGGCGTAGGCCAGGCCCACCTTGCCGTAGACGCCGAAACCGGCGCCCAGCGGCGCGCGGGCGATGCCGTCCAGCGCGTAGACCTTGTTCTTCGCGGTCACGCCGTCGAAGCTGACCTTGCCCAGGTCGGTGTAGGAGATCTCGGCCGCGAAGTTCTCGTTGAACTTGTAGCCGCCGAAGATGCTGTAGCTGTCCGAGGTGCGCTTCTGCGAGTTGCCATCCACGCGCTGCGTCGTCTTGCCGACGTCACCACCGATGTAGTACGGGGTCACCGGGTCGGCGTGCGCCACGCCAACGCCCAGGGTCAGCGCCGCGGCGGCGACGGCGATGGCCACGAGGTGCCAGGGCCCGGAGGAACGCAGCGGCGAAGCGCCACGGCGGCGATGGTCAATGACGGATGCAAGCATGGTGGACGCACTGTGGCCTCGCTCCACCGCACCGTGCGGCAGCTCCCTCGAGGCGCGACGCGCGGAAGTATCGTCAACCGCCGCGCGGTCCGGTACACCCCTGCGCGAGCAGGTCGCGAAAAATCCAGGAACTGTCCGTCGGCCGCGACGGATGGGGCCAGGGTGCGCGACGCCATGCAGGAATTCGGGCACCGAGCCCAAAAACAAAAAGCGCCTAAGTGCTTGGTTCACTTAGGCGCTTGGGAGTCATGAGCGGTCATGACACTCGAATATGGTGGAGCCGGCGGGAATTGAACCCGCGTCCGCAAGCCTTCATCGGGCAGTTCTACATGCTTAGCTCTCTGATTTGGTTCTCGCCAACCCCGTCGCGCAGGAGCACGCTGCGGGATCAGCCAGCACCCTAAATCTCGCCGTCACCCAAGGTGCACGAATGACAGCCAGCCAATGTGAATAACCTCTCTGTGTCAGGACTTGCGTCCCTTCACCCGGCCCATCGGCCAACCGGTGAGAGGTCCGCGGGGTTTAAGCCGCGAGAGCGTACGTGTTATCGTTCGCAGTTGGTTTTTTCCAGATGGATTTACGAGGTGCCTGGCCCTCGGCATGCCCTACTCCGAATCCGTACCCACGTCGAAACCAGGTCGGCCCCAGAGAGAGAGAAGTCGCAGATTATGCCAGTCGCGCGGACTTCAAGCCCCGGGCGGCGGTAATCTTTCTGAAGTTCGATTCGCAGCGGCCCTGAACGCTTGAGCCACAGGCTCAGCGCGCGGCTCTCAGCCACTCGACGAGCTGCGATGGGGTGTCGAGAACCACGTCCGCACCCCAGGCCTCGATCGGCTCACCATCCCCCAGATAGCCCCAGCGCACGGCGATCGTCGGCATGCCAGCCGCTCGTCCCGCCAGCACGTCGCGCGCGTCATCGCCGACATATACGCACTCGCCCGGCGCGACGCCGGCCCGACGGGCGGCTTCCAGGAGCGGCTCCGGGTGCGGCTTGCTGTGCGGCGTCGTGTCGCCTCCGACCACCGCCGCCGCGCGTTCGGACCAACCGAGCCCCCGCGCCAGCGGCAGCGCGAAGCGCTCCGACTTGTTGGTCACGATGCCCCAGCTCAAGCCGTCGTCGGACAGCGCCTGCAGCATCGCAGCGACACCGTCGAAGGGGCGTGTCGCGCGAAGCAGGCGTCGCTCGTAGCGGTCGAAGAACTCGTCGCGGAGCGCGGGGAACGTCATCTCCTTCGGCGACACGCCAAAGGCCACGCCCATCATTCCGCGCGCGCCAGCGCCGACCATCGGACGCAGGCGCTCGAACGGCACTTCGGGCAGGCCGCGTGCGATGAGCATTTCGTTGGTCGCGCCAGCCAGATCCGGGGCGCTGTCCACCAGCGTGCCATCCAGATCGAACAGCACGGTTCTGATCGCAGCGCGCGTGGCCACGCCGGGAGGCGAATTCAGCATCGCCGCGCTCATGCGGGACGGCGGCAAGCCAGCAGGTAGTTGACGTCGGTATCCGCGTTCAAGGCATAGCGCTGGGTGAGCGGGTTGAAGGTCAGGCCCTTCGCGCCTTGCACTTCCAAGCCGGCGTCTCGGCACATCTGCGCCAGCTCCGACGGGCGGATGAAGCGCGCGTATTCGTGGGTTCCGGCGGGCAGCATGCGCAGGACGTACTCCGCGCCGACGATCGCGAAGAGGAAGGACTTGGCGTTGCGATTCAGCGTCGACAGGAACACCCACCCGCCAGGCTTCACGAGTTGACCCAGCGCGGTAACCACCGATGCAGGGTCCGGCACGTGCTCAAGCATCTCCATGCAGGTCACCACATCGAAGGAGGCGGGGCGCTCCCGCGCCAGATCCTCAACGGCGATCTCTTGGTAGGCGACGTTCTCGGTACCCGCCTCCATCGCATGCAATTCGGCCACACGCAGCGATTTCGTCGCTAGGTCGATGCCCAGCACGTTCGCTCCCTTGCGCGCCATCGCATCGGCCAGGATGCCGCCGCCGCAACCGACGTCCAGCGCCGTCTTGCCTTGCAAGCCGCAGAGGCCGTCGATCCAGTTCAATCGCAAGGGATTGATCTGGTGAAGCGGCTTGAATTCACTTTCGGTATCCCACCAGCGGTGGGCCAGCTCGCTGAACTTCTCGAGCTCTTTTGCATCGACATTCGCCATGGGGCGCAATGGTAGCCGAGCCCACCGGCGGGAGGCTCGATTCCGCGCGCGCCGCGCCAATGACACATCAATGAAAAAACCCCGCGAGCCTGATGGCTGGCGGGGTTTGCGGGATGGCGACCGAAGTCGCCACCGTACCGTTTACTTGACGGCGCGGGTACCGACCACTTCGATTTCGACGCGGCGGTTCTTGGCGCGGCCTTCCGCGGTCTTGTTGTCGGCGATAGGCTGCTTCTTGCCCTTGCCTTCGGTGTAGACGCGGTTCTTTTCCAGACCCTTCGACACCAGATAGGCCTTCACGGCTTCAGCGCGGCGAACCGACAGCTTCTGGTTGTAGGCATCCGTGCCGACGCTGTCGGTGTGGCCGACGGCGATGATCACTTCCAGGTTGATGCCGCCGGTCTTCGAGACCAGGTCATCCAGCTTGGCCTTGGCTTCCGGCTTCAGGACCGACTTGTCGAAGTCGAAGAAGGCGTCAGCGGCGTAGGTGACCTTTTCGCTGGTCGGAGCCACCACCGGCTTGGGCGCCGGGGCCGGGGTCACCGCCGGGGCGGGGGCCGGAGCAGCCGGAGCAGCCACAGGAGCAGCCACCGGCTTCAGGGCGCCGTCGCAGTCCTTGGCGGCCGTGGCCGGGGTCCAGAATGCATCGCGCCAGCACAGCTCGTTGGTGCCGTTCTTCCAAACGGTGCCATCCGTTGCGCGCCAGTTGTCCACGGTTTGGGCCATGACGCCCGAGGTGGCCACAGCGGCGACAGCAAAGAGCGCTGCCACGCGGTTCAGTTTCTTCATGATTCTCCTCTCAAGGAAAGCCGCAGTTGCCCTGCGAAACGTCCAATGTCGGAACTAAAACCTCAGGAGTTCCCTGACCAAGGGTTTCTCCTAGGGACGAACCGATTGTGCCATAGGGCAACAGGACGCCTCCATTCTCGCGGCACGCGCTGCAACTGTTCATGAACGTGTTGCGCAAGCACGACAAGCGCGCGCAATTAGAATCACCGACTTCCGATCTCTCCAGAGGCTGCGCACGCGTGCGCGCGGCCCCCAGCGCATGACCCAGTTCGCCAAGGAAACCCTGCCGATCAGCCTCGAAGAGGAGATGCGCCGCTCCTACTTGGATTACGCGATGAGCGTGATCGTCGGCCGTGCGCTGCCCGACGCCCGCGACGGCCTCAAGCCGGTGCATCGGCGCGTGCTCTTCGCGATGCACGAACTGAACAACGACTGGAACCGGCCCTACAAGAAGTCGGCCCGTATCGTCGGCGACGTCATCGGTAAATACCACCCGCACGGCGACAGCGCCGTGTACGACACCATCGTCCGGATGGCGCAGGACTTCTCGCTGCGCCACATGCTGGTGGACGGCCAGGGGAATTTCGGCTCGGTCGACGGCGACAACGCCGCGGCCATGCGATACACCGAAATCCGCTTGTCGAAAATCGCCCACGAAATGCTGGCCGATATCGACAAGGAAACCGTCGACTACGGCCCGAACTACGACGGCAGCGAAAAGGAACCGCTGGTTTTGCCGGCGCGCCTTCCGAATCTGCTGATCAACGGCGCGGCCGGTATCGCGGTCGGCATGGCCACGAATATCCCGCCGCACAACCTCAACGAGGTCGTCGACGCCTGCCTGCACGCGCTGAAGAATCCCGACTGCTCGATCGACGAGCTGATGGAGATCATCCCCGCGCCGGACTTCCCCACCTCCGGGATCATCTACGGCCTGTCCGGCGTGCGCGAGGGCTACCGCACCGGCCGCGGCAAGGTCGTGATGCGCGCCAAGGTGCATTTCGAGGACATCGATCGCGGCCAGCGCCAGGCGATCATCGTCGACGAGATCCCCTATCAGGTGAACAAGAAGACCCTGCTCGAGCGCATCGCCGAGCTGGTCCAGGAAAAGAAGATCGAGGGCATCAGCCACATCCAGGACGAGTCCGACAAGTCCGGGATGCGCGTGGTGATCGAGCTCAAGCGCGGCGAGGTCCCGGAAGTCGTCCTGAACAACCTGTACAAGCAGACCCAGCTGCAGGACAGCTTCGGCATGAACATGGTGGCGCTGGTCGACGGCCAGCCCAAGCTGTGCAACCTGAAGGACCTGATCACGGTCTTCCTGGAGCACCGCCGCGAGGTCGTCACCCGCCGCACCGTGTTCGAACTGCGCAAGGCGCGCGAGCGCGGCCATGTGCTGGAAGGCCTGGCGGTGGCGCTGGCCAACATCGACGACTTCATCGAGATCATCAAGCGCAGCCCGACCCCGCCGGTGGCCAAGGCCGAGCTGATGGCGCGCGCCTGGGATTCCTCGCTGGTGCGGGAGATGCTGTCGCGCGCCGAGGGCGAGACCGCCGGCGGCCGCAACGCCTACCGCCCCGAAGGCCTGCCGGCGCAATACGGCATGCAGGAGGACGGGCTCTACAAGCTGTCCGACGACCAGGCCGGCGAGATCCTGCAGATGCGCCTGCAGCGCCTGACCGGACTGGAGCAGGACAAGATCGTCGGCGAATACCGCGACGTGATGGCGCAGATCGCCGACCTGCTGGACATCCTCGCCACGCCCGCGCGCGTGACGACGATCATCGGCGACGAACTGGCGTCGGTGCGCCAGGAGTTCGGCCAGACCAAGCTGGGCGCTCGCCGCAGCGTGATCGAGCACAACGCCCAGGAACTCGGCACCGAGGACCTGATCACGCCGACCGACATGGTCGTGACGCTGTCCCACACCGGCTACATCAAGAGCCAGGCGCTGAGCGAGTACCGCGCCCAGCGCCGCGGCGGCCGCGGCAAGCAGGCCACCGCCACCAAGGACGACGACTGGATCGACCAACTCTTCATCGCCAACACGCATGACTGGATGCTGTGCTTCAGCAACCGCGGTCGCGTCTACTGGCTGAAGGTCTGGGAAGTGCCGCAGGGCTCGCGCAACGCGCGCGGCAAGCCGATCGTCAACATGTTCCCGCTGCAGCCGGAAGAGAAGATCAACGTCGTGCTGCCGCTGACGGGCGAGTTCCGCTCGTTCCCGGAAGACCACTTCATCTTCTTCGCCACCGCGCTGGGCACCGTCAAGAAGACCTCGCTGAAGGACTTCAGCAACCCGCGCAAGGCCGGCATCATCGCCGTCGACCTGGACGAGGGCGACTACCTGATCGGCGCCGCGCTGACCGACGGCCAGCATGACGTCATGCTGTTCTCCGACGGCGGCAAGGCGGTGCGCTTCGACGAGGACGACGTCCGCCCGATGGGCCGCCAGGCCCGCGGCGTGCGAGGCATGATGCTCGAGCCCGACCAGCGCCTGATCGCGATGCTGGTGGCCGAGGACGAGACGCAGAGCGTGCTGACCGCCACCGAGAACGGCTACGGCAAGCGCACCAGCATCGTGGAATACACGCGCCACGGCCGCGGCACGAAGGGCATGATCGCGATCCAGCAGAGCGAGCGCAACGGCAAGGTCGTCGCGGCGACGCTGGTCCGCCCCGAGGATGAGATCATGCTGATCACCGACACCGGCGTGCTGGTACGCACGCGGGTGGCCGAGATCCGCGAACTGGGTCGCGCCACGCAGGGCGTGACGCTGATTTCGCTGGACGAGGGCGCCAAGCTCTCGGGCCTGCAGCGCATCGTCGAGAACGATGCGAACGAGACGACAGAATCGACCGACGACGCCGCGGGCGGCGCCGGTTCCGATGCCGGCGACGCCACGAGCGCCGCGGGCGACTCCACCCCCGACGTGAAGGAATGACCTTGTTGCTGAAGTCCATCCAAGCCGGCGCCATCGCCGCCTCGCTGCTGGCGAGCCCCGTCGTCTTCGCGCAGAAGGCTGACAGCCCGCAGTCCAAGAAGGACGTCATCGCGAAGATCCTGAAGATCCAGCAGCCCGCGATCGAGGCCCTGACCATGGGCGTGCTGAGCCGCCCGGTCAACGAACTGGCCGCCAAGGCCGCGCCGGCCCTGCGCAACGTGCCCGAAGCCAAGCGCGAAGCCACCGCCAAGCAGATCGATGCCGACCTGCGCAAGTTCCTGGAAGACAACGCCAAGCCGCTGGTCGACAAGGGCATGAAGCTGGCCCCGTCGACCATGGGCGTGGCGCTGGACGAGAAGTTCACCGAGGACGAGCTCAAGCAGCTGCTGGCCTGGCTGGAATCGCCGGTGAGCAAGAAGTTCGCCGAGTCCTCGCAGGAGCTGCAGAGCCTCTACACGAAGAAGCTGATCGACGACAACGGCAAGCAGTTGGACGAGAAGTTCACCGCGCTGCAGCAGAACGTCGCCAAGCAGCTCGGCCTGGAAGCGGGTCCGGCGCCGGCGGCCTCGGCCCCGAAGCCGGCCGCCAAGCCCG
>NZ_VOSR01000160.1:0-34182 GCF_007997345.1 Mitsuaria sp. TWR114 | reverse complement strand
GGCAGTCGGCCGATGCCGGTCAGGTCACCTTGAACCGGGCCACCGACTGCTTCAGCGCCTCGGCCGACCGCGACAGCTCATGCACCATCTGGGCGGTCGAACGCGTACCGTCGGAGGTCTGCTCGGTCACCGCGAAGATGTGCTGGATGTTGGCGCCGACCTCGTTGGCGGCGCGCGCTTCGTTCTGCGCGACCGTCGAGATCTGGCCGATCAGTTCGTCCAGGCGACGCGACACCGAGTCGATGTCTTCCAGCGCGCGGCCGCGCGTCGGACAGCTTCGTGCCCTCGACCACCCCCAGCGTGGAGCGCTCCATGGCGGCCACGGCGTCGTGGGTGTCGGTCTGAATGGTCTTGACCAGCGCCGCGATCCGGCGCGTCGCGTCGGCGGAGCGTTCCGCCAGCCGCTGCACTTCTTCCGCCACCACCGAGAAGCCGCGACCGGCTTCACCGGCGGACGCCGCCTGGATGGCCGCGTTCAGCGCCAGCACGTTGGTCTGTTCGGTAATGTCCGAGATCAGCTCGGTGATCTCGCCGATTTCCTGCGAGGACTCGCCCAGCCGCTTGATGCGCTTGGAGGTTTCCTGGATCTGGTCGCGGATCTGGTTCATACCGCCGATGTTGTTCTGCATCGCCTGCAGACCCTGCTCGGCGGCTTCCCGGGACTGGCGGGCCACGTCGGCGGTCTGTTGCGCCTGCGCGGACACGTCGTTGATCCGGTGCGCCATCTGCAGCACCGCCTCGCCGGTGGCGCGGATCTCGTGCAGCTGTTCGGTCGACGCGGCCAGCAGCTCGGTCGAGGTCTGGTCGACCTGCGCCGTCGTGTCCGTCACCCGGACCGCCGTCGTCTGCACCTGGTGCACCAGCGAGCGCAGTTCTTCCACGGTGTAGTTCACCGAGTCGGCGATCGCGCCCGTGATGTCCTCCGTCACCGTCGCCTGGTGCGTCAGGTCGCCTTCAGCGACGGTCTGCAGTTCGTTCATCAGTCGCAGAATGGCGGCCTGGTTGGCGTCGTTGACGCGCTTGGCTTCCTGCTCCTGCGCCTCGGCCTCGCGGCGCTGTTCTTCCGCCATCTGCGCTCGGCGCGCCTGGTCGGACACGTACAGCCGCAGGAAACCGACCGCGCCGATCACCAGCATCGCCAGCGAGGCCGCCATGGCCAGCAGCAGCAGCGGGTTCATGCCGCCGGCGGACTCCAGGCCCTGGCCCAGGTCGTCCAGGTCTTTGCGCAGCACTTCCGAGTCATTGAGGATGGCCGTCTGCGCTTCCCGCGCGGACACCAGGCCCTGCAGGTTGGACAGGATGGCCGTCGCCTGCGAGCGGGTCTGGTCGTACTGGGTCAGCAGCACCTTCAGGCGCTCACGCACCTGCGGGTCCTTGGCGCCGTTCAGGCGCAGTTCGGGGTTGCCGTTGAGCAGCGCCTGGGCGATCTCGCGGAACGCGTTCAGGTCCTTGCCCAGCAGGAACACGGCCTCGGGGCTCACGCCTTCCTGCGTCAGGAATTCGTTGGCGGACTTGCCGATCCGCTGCGTCAGCATCACCAGCTGGCCGACCGCGGCGACTTCACCGGTCGGGGCCGAGCTCTGCAGCGACAGCGAGGCCACCGCCTCGGCGCTTTCCAGCAGGTCAGACGACTGGCGGTTGATCGCGCGCAGCGCGGCGCCCACCTGCGTCAGCACCTTTTCCTGGGCCAGCATCACCTTGGTGTTCTTGTCGGCGCGCGCCACCATCGGGCTGATCTTCTCGAGCAGCGCATCGACCGAACCCGGCGCCTTGGCCAGTTCGCCGCTGCCGTCGCGCAGCGAGGTGGTCACGCTGGTCAGGATGTCGGCCGCTTCCTTCATTTCAGGGAAGGCGTTCTTGTTGCCCAGCAGCGCGGTCGAGACCGCCTTGGCCAGACGCTGCGACTGCGTCGCGGCCTGACCGGCGCCGCGCACCTGCGCCGCCGAGCGGTTGCCGTTGATCAGCGCCATCGAGACGGTGCCGGCGGTGAAGAGCACGCCCGCGGCCGTCAGCGCCGTCAGCAGGCCGGTGCGGCGCTGCTCGGGCTGCTTCAGGACCTCCGGCATCGGGGTCGGGCTTTCCGGGGCGGACGCCGAGGGCTGGTAGCCCGCGGACGTGTCCTGGAACTCCGGCGTGGGCTGCGCCGCGGTGATGATCGAAGGCTGGAAGTCCGTCGTGTCCTCCGGCGCCGACGAGCCCGACGCGTCGGTCCGCGGACCGTCGTCGAAGTCGTCGTTGCCCTCGTTCTTGCCCTTGTTCTTGATCTTGTCCAGGAAGCTCATCTCACCCTCGTTTGATCTCGTTCGTCGAATCGGCGCCTGTGACGGGACCGTCGTCTGGCTATCAGTTCAAAACAATGCGCAGGAATTGCGGATGCTGCGTCAGCGCATCCAGGTCCAGCACTTGCCAGCGCCGGCCCTGCCCGTCGCGCATGCGGGCAGGAGCGAAATCGGGATGGCCGGGCGCATCGGGCTCGGCCTGCAGTTGTTCGTCGCCGCGCAGCCCCAGCAGCTGGTCCACCAGCAGCGCGCAGTTGATGCCCAGGTCGGGATTGATCGACACCAGCCGGTGGGCCGACGTCATCGGGATCGGACCGCGCAGACCCAGGAAGGCCGCCAGGTCCACCACCGTGTGCAGCCCGCCGCGCAAGTTGGCCACACCCAGCATCCAAGGCTGCGTGTACGGCACCGCCTGAAGTGGGACTGGCGTGAAAATTTCGCCGGATTGCTTGAGCGGAAGCAGCAGGCCCAGGCCGGCGCACTCGACCGCCAGCCAGTTCGCGGCCTGGGGCGCCTCGCGCGCCGCCTGCATGCGCTGCGCCAGCCGTTGTTGAAGTTCGCGCAGCGCTTGCTTGTTGGCCATGGTGTCAGCCCAGCGCCTTGATCTTGGCCAGCAGCTCGTCCGCCTTGACCGGCTTGACGACGTAGTCACGCGCGCCCTGGCGCATGCCCCAGACCTTGTCGGTCTCCTGGTTCTTGCTGGTGCACATGATCACCGGCACGTCGGCGTAGCGCTCGTCGCGGGTGATGGCGCGGGTCAGCTGGAAACCGTTCTGGCCGGGCATCACCACGTCCATGAGGATCAGGTCGGGCTTTTCCTCGGCCAGGCGCTTCATCGCCTCCTCGCCGTTCTCGGCGGTGCGGACGGTGAAGCCGCGCTTGGTCAGCAGGTCGCTCAGCGCGTGCAGTTCGGTCTTCGAATCGTCGACCAGCAGGATCTTGTGGATGGGCATGGGATCTCCCTCTCTCTCGGCTCGCGTCGATTCGCGTCGGGCAGTGCGTCGGTCGAGCCTGGGGTGAGCGTCGTTGGATGTCGGTGGAATGGGTCGTGGAATGCGGGGGCGCCGTCCGGCCGGTCAGCCCGCCCGGCAGTGCTGTTGCACCGCCTGCAGCAGCTGGTCCTTCGTGAAGGGCTTCGTCAGGTAGTCCTGCGAGCCCACCATGCGGCCTCGCGCCTTGTCGAACAGGCCGTCCTTGGACGACAGCATGATCACCGGCACCGACGCGAACTGCGGATTGCGCTTGATGATGGCGCAGGTCTGGTAGCCATCCAGGCGCGGCATCAGGATGTCGCAGAACACGAGGTCGGGCTGGTAATCGCTCAGCTTGGCCAGCGCATCGAAGCCGTCCTCGGCCAGCACGACTTCGTGCCCGCCCTGTTTCAGGAAGATCTCGGCGCTGCGGCGGATCGTGTTGCTGTCGTCGATGACCAGCACCTTGGTCGCCGTGCGGGGGCTTGCGCTGGAATCCAAGCTCTTCTCCGTATTGTTCAGACGATGGTTGTCAGGGAAATTTCAGGCGCGCGACAGGCGCGACCGGATGGCTTCATCGAAGGGCGATGCGCGGGTCAGATCTGGACCATTTCGAAGTCCTCCTTGCGGGCACCGCATTCGGGACAGGTCCAGTTCATGTCGACATCCTCCCAGCGCGTGCCGGCGGCGATGCCGTGCTCAGGGTCGCCCGCGGCCTCGTCGTAGATCCAGCCGCAGATCAGGCACATCCAGGTCCTTGCTTCGCTCACGATGGGTTGACTTGCATCACTACAATGATCGAAAGATTGTAGCCACGCCCCCGGGCTGACCCGGGGGGCGGAAGTACCGATGAAACAACAGTCGATAGCGGTCCTTCTTCACGTTATGCGCATCAGTTCACGGCTTCGCGCCAACCATCCATGAGCCGCCCAGACCCGCACCAACCAGACCCCCAGGACGCCGCCGCGATCGATGACCAGGACTCGCCGCCGCCGGCCTGCGTGATGAGCTTCAATGCGTCGGACCCCAGCGGCGCGGGCGGCAGCGCCGGCGACGTGGCGACGATCGCCGCCATGGGCGCGCATGCGCTGCCGGTGGTGACCGCCATCGTGATGCGCGACACGGCCGAGGTCTTCGACCACCAGACGCTGGACGGCGACTGCATCGTCGAGCAGGCCCGCTCGATCCTCGAGGACGTGCCGGTCGCCGCCTGGAAGGTCGGCTTCCTGGGCAGCGCCGAGGGCGTCTCCTCGGTCGCCGAGGTCCTCTCCGACTACCCCGACGTGCCCCTGGTGGCCTATCTGCCGAGCATCTCCTGGCTCGACGAGGAGCAGCAGCAGAGCTACCTGGACGCGTTCCGCGAGCTGGTGCTGCCGCAGACGCTGGTGCTGGTGGGCAACCAGAAGACGCTGATCGACTGCCTGTTGCCGGACTGGGACGCGGACCGCCCGGCCTCGCCGCGCGAGCTGGCGGTCGCGGCGCAGCAGCACGGCGCCGCGCATGTGCTGGTGACCGGCATCCAGCTGCCCAACCAGTACATCGACAACGTCCTGGCGAATTCCCAGGGCGCGATCACCGGCGAGAAATTCGAGCGTTTCGAGGCCAGCTTCGTCGGCGCCGGAGACACGCTGTCGGCCGCGCTGGCCGCCCTGCTGTCGGTCGGCTCGGAGCCGCACGACGCGGTGGGCGAGGCGCTCGCCTTCCTCGACCAGTCGCTGGAGGCGGGCTTCCGCCCCGGCATGGGCAACGTGGTGCCCGACCGCTTCTTCTGGGCGCTGCCACCCGGCGAGGAGGGCGAGGAAGGCGCCGAGACCGTGCCCGCCACCGACGAGATGACGATCGACGAGCCGCCCAGCCGCGGCCCCCGCCGGATCCATTGAGTCCCCCGAGGCGCCCGCGCGGCGCCCTCCGTCTTTTCCTGCATTGATGCGCCTCAGCAGTACCGGAATTCCGATATGAGCCAGAACGAGACCCTGTTCGCCCGCGCCCAGCGCGTCATTCCCGGCGGGGTGAACTCGCCGGTGCGCGCCTTCCGCGCGGTCGGCGGCACGCCGCGCTTCATCACCCGCGGCAAAGGCGCCCACATCGTGGACGCCGATGGCAGGCGTTACATCGACTACATCGGCTCCTGGGGCCCGATGATCCTGGGCCATGGCCATCCAGCGGTCGTCGAGGCGGTCCAGAAGGCCGTGCTGGAGGGCTTCTCCTTCGGCGCGCCGACCGAGCGCGAGGTCGAGCTGGCCGAGGAGATCCTGGCGCTGGTGCCCAGCTGCGAGCAGATCCGGCTGGTGAGCTCGGGCACCGAGGCAACGATGAGCGCCATCCGACTGGCGCGCGGCGCGACGCAGCGCAGCAAGTTCATCAAGTTCGAGGGTTGCTACCACGGCCACACCGACGCGCTGCTGGTGAAGGCGGGCTCCGGCCTGGCGACCTTCGGCCATCCGACCTCGGCCGGCGTGCCCGAGGCCACGGCGCAGCACACCATCGTGCTGGAATACAACAACGTCGCGCAACTCGAGGAAGCGTTCGCGCTGCACGGCGCGGAGCTGGCCTGCGTGATCGTCGAGCCGATCGCCGGCAACATGAATTTCGTGCGCGCCAGCGTGCCCTTCATGACCCGGATGCGCGAGCTGTGCCGCCAGCACGGCGCCCTGCTGGTGCTGGACGAGGTGATGACCGGCTTCCGCGTCGGGCTGCGCAGCGCGCAGGGCGTCTATGCCGACCTGATCCCCGGCTTCGTGCCCGACATCAGCGTGTTCGGCAAGGTGATCGGCGGCGGCATGCCGCTGGCGGCCTTCGGCGCGAGCCGCGAGATCATGCGACACCTGGCCCCGCTGGGCGGCGTGTACCAGGCGGGCACGCTGTCGGGCAACCCGGTGGCCACGGCCTGCGGCCTGGCGACGCTCCGCGAGATCAAGAAGCCCGGTTTCTTCGAGGCCCTGTCGACGCGCACGCGCCGGCTGGTGGACGGCCTGAAGGCGGTGGCGGCCGAGAACGGCGTGCCCTTCAGCGCCGACAGCGAAGGCGGCATGTTCGGCTTCTTCCTGCTCGGGGAGCTGCCGCAGAACTACACGACCGTGATGACGACGGACAAGGAGCGCTTCAACCGCTTCTTCCACGCGATGCTGGACGCCGGCGTGTATCTGGCGCCGGCGCTGTACGAAGCCGGTTTCGTGTCCGCCGCGCACACCGACGCGGACATCGATGCGACGCTGGAGGCCGCCCGCCGCTCACTGCGTTGAAGGGCGGCGATGCCCCGGTGAGGCCGGCGTGGCAATTCCCGGGCCCGTTTGTCGCACTCTTTTCAATCCGCGACAGGCATTACGCTTGCTTACCGGTTGGTACAGCAGCTGAGAGACAGACATGCATATCCACATCCTGGGCATCTGCGGCACCTTCATGGGCGGCCTGGCGGCGCTCGCGCGCGAGGCGGGCCATACGGTGACCGGCTGCGACGCCAATGTCTATCCGCCGATGTCGACGCAGCTGGAAGCCTTGGGCATCGAGCTGATCCAGGGCTTCGGCGCGGAGCAACTGGCGCTCAAGCCGGACCTGTTCGTCATCGGCAACGTGGTGACGCGCTCCTCCGAGGGGCGCTTCCCGCTGATGGAGGCCATCCTCGATGCCGGGCTGCCCTACACCAGCGGTCCGCAGTGGCTGGCCGAGCACGTGCTGCAAGGCAAGCATGTGATGGCGGTGGCCGGGACGCACGGCAAGACGTCCACGACCTCGATGCTGGCCTGGATCCTGGAATCCGCGGGCCTGGCGCCCGGCTTCCTGATCGGCGGCGTGCCGCAGAATTTCGGCGTGTCAGCTCGCCTGGGGGGCGGGAAATACTTCGTCATCGAGGCCGACGAATACGACACCGCCTTCTTCGACAAGCGCAGCAAGTTCGTCCACTACCGGCCGCGCACGGCGATCCTGAACAACCTCGAGCACGACCACGCGGACATCTTCCCGGACCTGGCCGCCATCGAGACCCAGTTCCACCACCTGGTGCGCACGGTGCCGCCGTCGGGCCGGCTGGTGGTGAACGCGCGCGAGGACGCGCTGCAGCGGGTGCTGTCGCGCGGCTGCTGGAGCGAGGTCCAGCGCTTCGGCGCGCGCAAGGAGGAACCCGGCGCGCTGCGCGCCCGCGGCGAGCCGCAGTCCTTCGACGTGCTGCGCAGCAGCCTGAAGGTGGGCCACGTCACCTGGGAGCTGCTGGGCGAGCACAACCAGCTCAACGCCCTGGCGGCGATCGCCGCGGCGGAGCATGTCGGCGTCGATCCCGAGCGGGCCGCCGAGGCGCTGGGCGGTTTCAGGAACGTGCGGCGCCGGCTGGAGCTGCGCGGCGAAGCCGGCGGGGTGAAGGTCTACGACGACTTCGCGCACCATCCGACGGCGATCCACACCACCATTGACGGCCTGCGCCGGCGCATCGCACCGCAGGAGCGCATCCTGGCGGTCTTCGAGCCGCGCTCCAACACGATGAAGCTGGGCACGATGAAGGCGCAGCTGCCCTGGGCGCTGGAGGAAGCGGACCTGAGCTTCTGCAACCAGGACGGCCTGAGCTGGGACGCGCGCGAGGCGCTGGCGCCGCTGGGCGAGCAGGGCCTGGTGGGCGCGGACGTCGAGGAACTGGTGGCGATGGTCCGGCGCGCGGCGCGGCCCGGCGACCATGTGCTGTGCATGAGCAACGGCGGCTTCGGGAGCATCCACGAAAAGCTGCTGGACGCGCTGAAGTAAACCGGCGATCCTGCGCCGCGCGCGGCGACGCGCGCCCTGGCGAGCGATCGACAACGGTTCGACCCGCCGCCGATCCCGGGGTCCGGAGCGGATCCCGATCGACCGACAGTCCCGATTGACCTCAATTCACGCGAGGAGCGACGACACGATGAGTGGTCCTGGCAAGCTGGTGCCCGCGCTGCAGAACCGATCCTTCCTGTGCCTGCTGGCGCTGGTGACGGTGGCGTTCGGCTGGATCCTGTGGCCGATGCTGAGCGCGCTGCTGTGGGGGGTGGCGCTGGCCATCGTGTTCCAGCCGCTCTATCGCAGGTTGCTGCGCAAGACGCGCCGGCCGGGGCTGTCCTCGGGGCTGACCATCCTGGTGATCCTGCTGCTGGTGGTGCTGCCGCTGACCTACGTGATGGGCGCGCTGGTGCGCGAGGCGGCGGTGGTCTTCGAGATGGTCAAGTCGGGCCAGTTCAACTTCAACACCTACGTGGCGCAGATCTACGCGGCGCTGCCGTCGTGGCTGCTGGACGTGCTGGAACGGCTGGGGCTGCACGACCTGGCCAACCTGCAGGAGAAGCTGGGCAGCGCGCTGAACCAGGGCAGCCAGTTCATGGCGACCAAGGCGCTGGGTTTCGGCCAGGACACCTTCGACTTCCTGGTGAGCTTCTTCGTGATGCTCTACCTGCTCTATTTCCTGCTGCGCGACGGCGAGCAGCTGTCGGCGCGCATCCGCGACGCGCTGCCGCTGCAGGACTCCTACAAGCGCCAGCTCGGCGAGAAGTTCCGGACGGTGATCCGCGCGACGGTCAAGGGCAACATCGCGGTCGCGGCGCTGCAGGGCGCGCTGGGCGGTTTCGCGTTCTGGGCGCTGGGCATCCACGCGCCGGTGCTCTGGGCGGTGCTGATGGCCTTCCTGTCGCTGCTGCCGGCGGTGGGGGCGGCGCTGGTGTGGGCGCCGGTGGCGATCTACCTGCTGGCGACCGGCCACATCGCGTCGGGGGTCGGCCTGCTGCTGTTCGGCACCATCGTGATCGGCCTGGTGGACAACCTGCTGCGGCCGCTGCTGGTGGGCAAGGACACGAAGATGCCGGACTACGTCGTGCTGCTGTCGACGCTGGGCGGCATGGCGGTGTTCGGCATCAACGGCTTCGTCATCGGCCCGCTGATCGCGGCGATGTTCATCGCGGTCTGGGACATCGTCGCGGCGGAGCGGCGGTATCCGGTCGGGGATCATTGACCGGGCTTCACGGCCAGGGCCGACCAAACCGAGCCCCTCGATGTCGATGACCGCTGACATCTCCGCGCTCGCCCTCACCCTCGCCCTCTCCCTGAGCGCATCGGCATGTGCCGCGACCGCGGGGGCGGACTTCGCGATCGTCAAGCTGGACGGATCTGGCGAGGCGCTGCTGGTCGCGGCCTCACCGATCGCTCCGGGCGCGACCGTCGCATTGGAGTACCCCGGTGCGGATCAACGTCCACGCTGCTGCCACCGCTTGCGCGCAGCGGAGCTCGTGGCGGTCGATTCGGCCGAGGTGCTCGCTTCGGACGAGCTTTTCGCGACCGCGCCCCGCGTCTACAAGGCCAAGGTCCCCTCGGCATGGGCCGACATGCCCTTCATCGGGATGGCCGCAGTCGGCTCGGACATCCGCCCGCAATCGCGCGCGGGACGGTTCGAGCTGACCGACAGCCGCGGCGCCACGCGCGCTGCCAGCTTGTGCACGAGCGCCGAGGGCGTGCATCTCATGGAAACCGAGCAAGGCCGATTGCGAACGCATCTCTACCTGTCGCTGGGCTACGAGATTGAATCGCCCACCTGCCGGTGAGGAAGAATGAAAAAGGCCGGCTTTCGCCGGCCTCCGCGCTGATGGACAGGCGCGGTCGATAGACCGCGCCGGCGCTCAGGTGCGCACCATCGTCGCCTTCAGCACCGTGCTGAGGAAGTCCAGGCTCTCGGCCAGGTGGGCGCGGGTCTCCAGCGAGCCCTTGCCCTGCGCCGCGCGCAGCTCGCTCTGCAGCTGCACCGCGTGCAGGCGCAGCACCGCGTAGGCATCGGCGAACTGGCCCGAGGCCGCGCCGCTCTTCGTCAGGTTGGCCTGGATGCGGCGCAGGTACTCGCGCTGCAGGTTGCGGCGCAGCGGGTCGATGTCGCCGCCGGTCTTGAGCTCGCTCCAGATCGAGGACTGCAACGTGCCGTAGACCTCGCCGATCGAGATCAGCCCCTTGCGCTGCGACACCGGCACGTAGGCCGGCAGCTCCATCAGGCGGATCGCCGTCTGCGCCTGCAGCAGGCGGTCCAGCGAACCCAGCTGCACGCGCGCCACCGCCGCCGGGATGTTGACGAAGCCCGCCCGGTTGAACTCGACGTAGTCCGTCGTGATCGAGGTCAGGAACTCCGGCTTGAAGCGGAAGCTGTCGGCGCTGAAGATGCCCTGCGCCAGGAAGCGCAGCGCCTCGCGCTGCTTGGCCGGATCGACCGGACGCATCGCCGCGACCGAAGCCCCCGGCACGTCGCGGTGCGTGTACATGCCGCCCACGTACTTGCCCACCAGGTCCGACGCGCGCGCCAGCTGGCTGAAGCCGTTGGCCAGCTGACGGCGCTGGCGCAGCGGATCATCGGTCGCCTCCGGCGTGCGGTTCTGCACCCGGGCCCACAGCTCCTGCGTCAGCTTCAGCCGCTTGCGGAAGTAGGCCATCGGGTCGTCGCCGAGGTCGAAGCGGTTGATCGTCGGATCCATGCCGTCGAACGGGCCGAAGCCGCCGGCATCGGTGTCGTCCGCGTAGGCGTGGCCAGGCTGCGTGTTCTGCGAGGCGATGCGCTTGAGCTCGCTCTCCTCCTGCTCCTTGGGCACCTGCTTGTAGGCGTACTCGATCGCCCAGTAGTCGTAGGCGCCCAGCGTCGTGTTGTTGTACGTGGTGGGCGCCTCGCCCTGCAGCGGGATGTTGTAGGCGTTGTAGTCCATGACCGAGGCCGACAGCCCGTGCGCATCGGTCCAGGCCTTGTCCTTGAGCTGCGCCTGCGTCACCTGCGTCGAGGCCTTGAAGTTGTGCTTCAGGCCGAGCGTGTGACCCACCTCATGCATGATCACGTCCTTGATCCGCGCCTGGATGAAGGCGTCGGCCTCGGGGCTGTCGGGCGCGATGTCGCCGCGCGCTTCCAGCACGTCCAGCGCGAAGTCCATCTCGGCCGCGGCGTCGTGCGCGTAGGTGCAGTAGGTCGCGTTGCGGCCTTCGCGCCAGCCGTGGTTCAGCGCGGCCAGCGCCTGCGCTTCCTCGGCCAGCGTCGACACCGGCGCACCGGCCAGGCCGCGCGGCGCGTCCTCGCTGATGAAGGCCCGGCCGCCACGGGCGAAGACGTCGCTCATGCCGATGTCGGCGTCCAGGATCTCGCCGGTGCGCGGATCGACATGGCTCGGCCCGATGGCGAAGCCCACGTCCGAGCGACGAACCAGCGGATCGACGCATGCGAGGCGTCCATGTTGTCCCAGTCCGCGTCATCGGGCTGCTGCTTGGCCACGACCGCGTCCTTGAAGCCGATCTTCTCGAAGGCCTTGTTCCATTCCAGGATGCCGGCCTCGACCGCCGCGCGGTACTTCGGCGGGATGTTCTTGTCCATCCAGTAGGTGATCGGCTCCACCGGCTCGGACAGCGCGGCCGCCGGGTCCTTCTTCTCCAGGCGCCAGCGGTTGATGTAGTGCACGCGCGGGTTGGCCTTGAGGTCGTCGCTCAGGTCGGTGAAGGTCTCGGTGAAGTGACCCAGCCGGCCGTCGGCGCGACGCGGCGACATCTTCTCCTCCGGCAGCGCGCGGAAGTTGTAGACAAAGCCCATGAACATCGAGCGCGGATCCGGCGTCGCCTGCGGCGGCGTCGGCACCGGCACCGGCGGGGCCACCAGCGGCGGCGCCGGGATGCGCGGCGTGAAGTAGTGGACCTTGGCGTTCAGCGTCGTCAGCTTCTCGTCGGCGCGGGTCAGTTCGAAGTAGGAGTTGCCGCGATCGACGTTGTAGGGCAGCCGGTAGGCCATCTCCAGCCGGGTGGACATGCCGGGGATGTCGCTCAGCAGCAGGCCGGCGTCGACCAGGAAGGCCTTGCGCTCGGGATGATCCGCGCTGGCGACCGGCCCCGCGGCCAGCAGGCTGGGCGAGAACGCCTCCTCGCCGGCGCGCTTGCCGCCGCCTTCGGCGCGGAACTCGGTGTTCAGCGCCACCAGCTGGATCGTGTTCCCGATGCGGCGCCACTCGGCCATGATCTCCGGGCCCATCTGGCTGGCGTAGAAGCCGCGCTCGCCGATGGAGCTGGAGATGTTGATGGTGAACAGGAAGGGCTTGTTCAGCATCGCGCGCGGGATCTCGAGCCAGACCTTCTCGTCCTTGCGCAGGATCGGGAACAGGCCGACGCCCAAGGTCAGCAGGCGCCGGTGCGCGTCCGGAAAGTCGTCAAGGGCCGCGTGCTCCGCCCCGGGTCTGAATATCGTCATTGCGATGGTCTTGTTGAAGTGCGCCACGCTATGGCCGGCGTGCGCGGCAGTCATAACGGCGCGTGATCGCGTGGCTGATCTCGCCACTTCGTCACGCAACCGGATGGCTTGGCTGGCGCGGTTCACGCATCACGGTGGCGGCGCCGGCCACACCGGGCTGCAGCGTCGCCATGGCGAGCCCCCTCTCTCGCGTCGTGCGACCCGCCTTGCGCTCCCCCTCGCCGCGAGCCAGCACGACGTCGAGCCGCTTTTGGCGTCGATGACCGATTGCAGCGAGATGCCGGGCTACTCGAGTGTTTGCGGCGATTTAGCGTTAAATCGTTGCGGCGGCATGATAGGTCGGGCGTTGAATGCGGTGCCCCTGGAATTCGCTACATGAGGTAACGGCGCCGCAACGGGAATTACAGAAGTCGTGTCGAACGAGACGCCTTGCGACAGGACACGGACACGGATCCAGATGGCAAGCGGGTTGCCGTTGTTGTTGGGACCGATCTGACCAGGAGAACCTGCATGTCTCACGCCCATAAATCGATTCTTGAGAAGGCGAACGCAGCCATCGTCAAGCGCGACTTCGAAGGATTCCTGCAGTTCTGCACCGAGGATACCGAGTGGACCTTTGTCGGCGAGCGGACGCTCAGGGGCAAGGAAGCCGTTCGCAAGTGGATGGCCGACACCTATCGCGAGCCCCCCGAGTTCGACGTCCATCGAATGGTGGCAGAGGGCGACTTCGTCATTGCGATCGGCGAGATCACGCTCAAGGACGACAAGGGGGAAGCCTCCCGGCATGAGTACTGCGATGTCTGGCGCTTCCGTGATGGCCTGTTGGCTGAACTGCGCGCCTTCGTCGTCTAGCGTCCCGGAGCCGCCCACCGAGTCCGATCAACCTGACAACGGTCGGAACCATCGGACGCAGCCATCGATATCCGCGGCGGCCGCTGCCTCCGTGATCAGCGCCTGTCGAGCCGGAACGGCTCCCGAGTCTCGACCGCCGGCGCCACTTCCACGCTTTCATCCTTCAACGCAACACCCGTCACCTGACGAGCCCGCGCTTCCTGGAGCAACCACGCCAGCCGCGCCGCCGCGGTGGCCGGCGCCAATCCTTCCGGTCGCACGTTGGAGATGCAGTTGCGCTCCGCGTCCACGCGGCCGGGGCGAGGCGCCCAGGTGACGTAGACGCCCATGCTGTCGGGGGAGCTCAATCCAGGGCGCTCGCCGATGAGCACCACGACGAGCTTCGCTCCCAGCGCTTGACCGATCGGATCTCCGATCGCGACGCGCGCCTGACGGACGATGGCGACGGGCGACCAACGCCAGCCGTCGGCGAGCAGCGGCCGGAGCGCTTCGACGAACCGGACCGCATGCCGCTCGATCGCCAACGCGGACAGGCCATCGGCCACGACCAGCGCCAGATCCGGCTGCTGTTGCGCATCGAGCGAGGACAGCACGGCCGTCGACCGGTCGTCGAGCCGTCGACCGAGATCCGGTCGCTGAAGGTACGCCGCCCGATCCGCGGCGGCACTGTGCAGATCGAGCGTCTCCAACCCGGCCTCGTTCAGGGCCGCCGCGAGCGCCACGTGATCCAGCTCGCGATGCACCGCGTCCCGCGCCTGCGCATGGGCCAACTGGAAGGCCAGGTGCGCCGCCGTCGGCTGGCTGACGCCCGCTCGGCCCAGCCCGATCCGCGCCGGCGTGTGGCGCCGCAGCGTGTGCCAGGGATTGGGAGTAATCGCGTCGCTCATGGTGTTTCGCTCACGACGATGGCAGCAAGGCAGCGAAGGCCGGGGACATGGCGTCGACCAGATGCCCCGGCGCGCCGGGTCGCGCGATGCGCATGCGTTCGAGCCAGCGCTCGAACTCCGGCGCGGCGCGCAAGCCCAGCACCCGCCGGGCGTACAGCGCGTCGTGGAACGAGGTCGTCTGGTAGTTGAGCATCACGTCGTCCGAGCCCGGGATGCCCATGATGAAGTTGCAGCCCGCCACGCCCAGCAGCGTGAGAAGCACATCCATGTCGTTCTGATCCGCCGCCGCGTGGTTCGTGTAGCAGATGTCGCAGCCCATCGGCAGGCCCAGCAGCTTGGCGCAGAAGTGGTCCTCCAGCCCGGCCCGGATGATCTGCTTGCCGTCGTACAGGTACTCCGGCCCGATGAACCCGACCACCGTGTTCACGAGCAGCGGCTCGAAGTGCCTCGCCACCGCGTAGGTCCGGGCCTCGAGGGTCTGTTGGTCGCAACCGTGGTGCGCGCCGGCGGACAGCGCGCTGCCCTGGCCGGTCTCGAAGTACATCACGTGCTGCCCGCGTTGGCCGTCGTCGAAGTAGGCGCCCCGCGCCAGCGACAAGGCCGCCGCGCGCGCCTCGGCCAGCAGCTTCAGGTCGACGCCGAAACTGCGGTTGGTCGCTTCCGTGCCGCCGATGGACTGGAACACCAGATCGACCGGCGCGCCGCGCTCGATGCACTGCATCGTGTTGGTCACGTGCGTGAGCACGCAGCTTTGGGTGGGGATCTCGAAGCGCTCGATGACCTCCGCCAGCAGGCGTAGCAGATGCGCGACCTGGGTCAGGTTGTCGGTGGCGGGATTGATGCCGATGACCGCATCGCCGCTGCCGTACATCAGACCGTCAAGCACGCTCGCGGCGATCCCGCTGGCGTCGTCGGTCGGATGATTCGGCTGCAGGCGCGTAGACAGCCTGCCCGTGAGTCCCAGCGTATTGCGAAAGCGCGTGACGACCTGGCACTTGCGAGCGACCAGGATCAGGTCCTGGTTCCGCATGATCTTGCTGGTCGCAGCCACCATCTCGGGCGTGAGGGCGGGCGCCAGGCGCGTGAGCGCCGCGGTGTCCGCTGCGTCCGAGAGCAGCCACTCGCGCAACCCGCCGACCGTCAGGTGGGTGATCGGCTGGAAGGCCGCGGCGTCGTGGCCGTCGACGATGAGTCGGGTGATCTCGTCGTCCTCGTACGGGATCAGGGCCTCGCTGAGGAAGGTCTTCAGCGGCAGATCGGCCAAGGCCATCTGCGCGCCGACGCGTTCCTGCTCAGACCCGGCGCAGACGCCGGCGAGCCGGTCGCCCGAACGCTCCGGTGTGGCCTTGGCCATCAGCTCGCGCAGGCTGTCGAAACGGTAGCTGATGGCGCCGACGCGCTGGGAAACATTCATCGCTGCCTCCTTGCGTCCAGCTTAACCGTGTCCCTGTCCGATCGTGTGACCGACGCCTCGCTTGCGGTGACTCAGTCCTGCGCCGGCGGCCGCTCCGTCCGGCCGTCCGCATGCCGCGCGAATCGGTCCTCCTGGTCGCCGTGCACCGGGGCCGGGTCCGGCCACGGCCAGCCCCCGAACTCGGTGCGACGGTAGTCCTCGAAGGCCTGACGCAGCTCCTGCTCGGTGTTCATGACGAAGGGGCCGTACTGCGCCACCGGCTCGCCGATGGGACGGCCCTGCAGCATCAGCAACTCGGCGGGTTCTTCGCCATTGACAAGCACGACGTCGAGGCCGGCCCGCACCTCGATGGAATGGCCGACGGTCACGGGCTCGTCGCCGATCGTGATGCGGCCGCCGGCGAAGAAGTACAGCTTGCGTCGCGTGCCGTCGCCCAGTGCCGCGGGCAAGGTCCATTGCGCGCCGGGCTCCAGGCGCAGGGTCCACATGGCCAGGTCCGAATGCAGCCGCGAGCCCCACGAGTCCGGCGGCGGCGCGAGCGGCTTGGTCACCGTCGCGCCGGCATGAGCGGCGTCCGGCAGGGCGCCCGCGATGACCACCACCTCCGTCGCGCGTCCGGCGTCGTCGACGAAGGTGTGCCGCGGGATGTCCTGCGACCAGAACATCGTGAAGTGCGGCTCCACCATCTTGCTGTCCGCGGGCAGGTTGAGCCAGATCTGGAACAGCTCCAGCGGGTTGGGACGGTCGGTGTGCAGCAGCGGGAACATCTCCGCGTGGACGATGCCCTTGCCGGCCGTCAGCCACTGCACGTCGCCGCCGCCGAAGCGCGCGCCGGCGCCCAGCGAATCGGAATGGTCGATGCGGCCCTGGCGCACGATGGTGACGGTTTCGAAGCCGCGGTGCGGGTGGGCGGGGAAGCCAGGCACCTGCTGGCCGTGGTACATGCTCCAGCCGTCCTTGCGCGAGAAGTCGGAACCCATCTGCCGGCCCGCCAGCAGCGAAGCATCCGGGCCGTACCGGCCGTTGCCGCGCGGATAGGCGTCGTCGTGGTGGACGCAGAACAGGAAGGGGTCGACCGTGTCCCAGGGCATGCCCAGGGGCTGAACGGAGAGGACGGGAGAGGCGGAGAGGTCAGTGCGGAGGGTGGTCATGGCGGGGTCCCCAAGGGCCCTCACCCTAACGCGAAATCGTGCATCGTGCTGGGGGCATGCTGGAAGGCGGCGGTCAGCCTGAACCTCTCGACGAAGAAGACGCGCAAGCGGGAGTTCCTCGAAGAGATGGAGCGCGTGGTGCCGTGGAAGGTCCTCGTGGAGATCATCGAGCCGCACTGGCCCAAGAGCAAGACGGGCCGCCCGCCGTTCGCGATCGAGGCGATGCTGCGTATCCACTACATGCAACAGTGGTTCGGGCTGAGCGACCCGACGCCAAGCCGGGCGTGGACTGGCAGATCGCGCGGCGGCCGAGTTCGCGCAAGCCCGCTGAGAACGAGGGCCGGCTCGGGCGGCTCATCGACGAGATCGAGCACCTGAAGGCCAGCGTGCGGGCCAAAGTCGAGCACGCCTTCCGGGTCGTCAAGCGCCAGTTCGGACACACCAAGGTGCGCTACCGCGGGCTGACGAAGAACACGGCGCAGCTGCACACCCTGTTCGCGCTGACCAACCTGCGGCTAGCTCGACGGCAGTTGATGGCGCTGGATGGACAAGTCCGTCCGGAGCACATGAAGGCGGATTGAAAACGGGCTGCGAGCCCGCGATCGATGCCGCAAACACGATGAAGTCATGCCGCCAGCCGCCAACGAGTTCGGCGGGCCCCTTCATCCCGGCCACGAGGCATCGGCCAACCTGTTGTGCAGAACTTCCCTAACCGGTTGATCTTCATGGCGAGCAGTGCTGGCGTTTGATGACGTCGGACAGGCGGACCATGATCGCGTCATGTGGGGCGAGGCTCGGCGAAGCGCTCGCGGCCCTCCGAGTCGTGCGCGAGGAGCGGCAGGATGTCATCTGGTCTCCTGCGTGTCCGGCACGCTGGGGCCGCTCGATCGCTGTGGACGATTCAAGGGCTGCGGGCGGGCGGGGGGCTCGGCAAATCAATCACTTCGACAGTATTGTTCCTTTCAGCGGAGGCGGACCACAGGTCGAGGAAGGTGGGATGCCGCTCGCTTGTCCAATTGCCACCGACATCGATGAATATTTCATGCGCGGCGCCCCTGGGTTCGTCAGGTCCTGCCATGGGCTCTCTGCCCAGCTCTATGGGCGCGCGGTATTGAGGAAGATAAGTCGTCATGTTGAATATTGGGGGTGATATCGCCCGTGGTCATGCAAGCGCTCTTTTAGCCAAGATGTGCTCCAATAGTGCGTCAAAGCTGAAAACGTCACGGGAGTCATATGTCAAAAGGTCGTTCCCTTTTACTTCTTTTAATTGCAACAACATCCCAATTGTGCTACGCGGTGTCTACTGAACGGAATGACGGCGGCGTGCGCCGAACCCTCCAGCACCGATTTGAAGGCGATATCAGCGGCGCCTGTGTCCTCGGCAGTGTCATCAGGGACGGGAATGTCAGGTCCGCTTCCTTCTGCGCGGATGGACGAGACGCTTCCGCCCTGTATTCCAGGACATTTGAGATCGGGTCCATCACCAAGACCATGACTGCATTTTTGGTGGCCGACCTTGTACGCCGCGAGAAATGGACGCTTCAGGATAAACTGGCAGACCATCTGCCCGCGGGCACCAAGGTCCCCGCCCAGGGCGATCGGCACATTATGGTGATGGACCTGCTCACCCATACATCCGGGCTACCGGCATTGCCGCCCCGCATGCCGGTGCGATCCGCGCTGGATCCCTATGCGAATGTCACCCCCGAATATCTGTTGGATGCCCTGGGACGCACGGAACTGAAGGGCAATATCGGTCAGACCTTCAATTACTCGAACTACGGCATGATGCTCATGTCGCTGGCCGTGACATCAGCGTATGGCGGGGACCTTGAGCAGGCGTTTCAGGAGCAACTCTTCAAGCCCCTGGGAATGTCCAACGCGTTCATTGCCAAATCCCCCGTCGCTGCTCCCGCTGCCGGGCATTTTCCGGGTGGCAAAGTGGTGGGCCCGTGGCAGATCAACCCCTCGTTGGCAGGCGTGGGCATGGTCAAGGCCACGATGGCCGACATGGAGGCCTTCGCCAGAGCCAACCTTGGTGATGCACCGGACAGCATCCGAGCCGGCCTGCGTCTGACCCACGACCCGGGCGCGGGTCTACCCCCTCTCAATTGGTCGCGCACTTCCATCAAGGGGCGCTCGTTGTTGCTTCACGAGGGCAGCACCGGGGGATTTTCTAGCCTGCTGCTGATCTCCCCGGAGGACCGCTCCGCTGTGCTGGTTCTGTCAGACACCTCCCTGAGCGAAATGGGCGGCCTGAGCGACGTGGGTTTGGCCCTCCTCACGGGCAATGCGGATTCGCTGAAGCCTCGCCGCCGCATGCCGGTGCCCATCCAGATTGCCGAGGCGATCCAAGGCAGTTTCCTGGCGGGCCGCACTCGCTTCGAAGTGAACAGGCAGGAAGCCGGTACCGTGCAACTCCAAGTCCAAGGGCAGCCGCCGTTGGATCTCATGTTTGATTCCGCAGGTGAATTTCTGTCACCAGACATCAATGCCACGCTCACCCCTTTTGTTCTGCCGGATGCCAGCATCAATCACCTCATCTGGCGACAAGGCGGTGGCGCCACCGAGTTGATCCGGGAAACTGCTTCCCGGTTGCCGGGAGTTCAGTTTGATCGCCAATATGTTGGCCGCTATCAGATCTCCGGCACCTTTTTCATTGAGATCAGTGAAGCCAATGGAAAGCTCGTTGTTCAGGGCTCGGGACAGCCTGCAATCACAGCTGATGCAACAGCGCCAAATACCTTGGTCGTTCCCGTGGTCAAGGCTGTCCTTTCCTTCGAGCCTCCGGCTGCGGACGTACCGGCCAAGCTGCACCTGCGCCAAGCGGGGAAGGAGGTCACAGGTTTGCGGGTCCCGGATGGCCGGAACTGACCGAACCCGTCAACGGAATCCTGATGGTTCGCCTTTCAGATAGACGACAACCAAGAAGATTGCTGATAACAAAACGACCACAAGTGGATAAAGAACCGGGTTTTCGCGAGGCTGGAAGAAGTAGGTCGCGAGCTCCAGGCATAGCAGAAAGACGGCGACCGTCACCCAGCCCTGCCAAGTTTGCGGCAAACCCCAGCCAAAACCATATTTCTTCGCCGGAAACCAATAATCTTTCATCGCATCCTCCAGATGATCAAAGCAGAAATGGTCCTCACATCTCATGCACGATCTTCTGGGCGGCAGCGACGTGCTGGGTGGTGACTGCTTCGACGTACCGATTCTCCAGATAGAGTGCGTCCTTGAGTTCGGGCAGCAATTCGGTGTAGTGGGCCTTGAGGACCTCGGCCACCGCAGGGTCCCGGTAAATGCGGATGCAGGCCTGGCAATGATGTCCGTACATGCCCTCCCACTGGATCTGTGGATTCTTCCGGCCCGCCCAGTCCAGGATGCGCATCGGTCCGATGAAGCGCACGAGCAGCTTGAGGATGTCCTTCTCGCTCTTTTCGATGCAGGCCTGGAGCGTGGTTCCCAAGTCCCCCACGTTGAGCTCCGACAGGTACCGCATGCCCAGTCCGCAGCAGGCGCCGATGCGACCGTCGCCCTGCACGGTGTAGGTGGAGAGGACGCTGTCACAACCCTTGCGCAGATGCACGTGGTCGGCATCTGGGCTCGTGCCCTCGCGGTAGCTTTCCACCCGATGCGGGTCCAGCGGCATCCATGGGCTCTCCACAATGGACAGCATTGGGTGATCGGCCATGCCCCGCTCAGCGAGGAGGCTCATCACGGTGTCTCGGGTGACGGTGCGTGTCTGGCGGGACTCGACCATGATGGACAGACGGTAGCCGAATTCCAATGCCACCTGCGACGCGTTGATCACCCGCTCAATGGGAATGAAACGCGCATGTTCATCTCCAGTGCTGTAGTTCAATTCCTTCAAGCCAGCCCGCTGCAGGGCGGCGATGCGGCCCCTTGCAACGTCGAGAGAGGTGGCCCAGTGCGCATTGGTCACCAGCCGGCTGGGAAGGCCGATGGACGTGGCATGAGAGATGCCGCGCAGCAGATCCTTCCAGCGCAGCGTGGCCTCACCACCGGTGAAGACCACCACGCCGAAGTCCCTTTCGCGCGCCTCATTGATGAACTTGATGGCGTCTTCGAGCGGGATCTGCTCCTTCACGCGCGGGGAACTCCCAGTGCCGCAGTCCGTGCACTCGGCGGTGCATTGATAGGTCAGCATCAGCGACAGCGACTTCTTGTGTTTGATCAGTGACATGCCTACTCCCTGTGTCAAGAAAGGTGGCCGGAGCTCGTCCCGGCCACGGGCCACGCTTGCCTTAGTTGAAACGTCCGGCGTGCGCGATGAGGCGCGAGATCCGCGTCAAATCTTCATAAGACAGTGCGTTCTGCGAGGTGTTGCCTTCCTCGCCGATGATCACTGCCACGGCGACCGCCGCCACCCACACCGCGACTTCGGTGATGGCCAGCACATCGAAGGTGGTCCAGACATTCGAGGTGGAGTAATAAAGCTCGTCACCGCTGGCGGTGCCCGCCACATAGGGCGTCACGGACTCGCCGGGCAGCATGAAACTGGTGACGCCGGTGTTGAAGCTCAGGCCGCGAGCCTGCAGTGGATCGCGGAGCTCTTCGGCGATGACCCGGATGATCTGCTCCCACGAGCCAGCGTCCAGGTCGGAAGTCGTGCGCGCCGTGCTGCCATGGGCCTTCAATGTCTCCTGCACGCGCTCCTGCAGATGGATGCGTCGAACCGGGTCCTCCAGATGTTCGATCAGCGCGTCCAGGATCTTTCCCTGGGCTGTATTGGGCTGGTAGCCGGCGTCCGCCTTGATCAACTCATTGAGCTCGGAGAACGAAGCTTCGTCGTTGATCACGAGCTGACTCACCGCCCGGCGCTGCTTGAGAAATTCAATCTTCTGAATGTTCATTGCTCTATCACCTAACTAATTTTTGAATGCGGCTGCTGAGCCGCCTGTCATGTCTGTCCGGTGACTCTCCCTGCGGACTGTCCACCTCCTTTCGCGGGTCAAAGCACGGATTTCCAAGGTGCATGCGCCGGCCCTCCCAGGGCATTCAGCATCTGGCGGACGGCCCGATGAAAACCTCGCCCATCCCCGTCCTTGATCAGTTCGCCGAGTCCGCCGAGCAACGCCTGGTGCAGTTCCGGCGCCCGTTCCTGAAGGAGACGATGCATGCCCGCCTGTTTGATGTAGGTGACGCCTCGCATGCGGGCATGGACCCTCGCCAGCGTGTGGTGCAGGTGGCCGGCCACGCCGATGGCCTCCGCCAGGGAGGTACAGCGATCGAATTCAGCCAGGAGGTTTTCAATGTGGGAGCGCTCATCGATGCCCGCCTGCGCTGCGGCCGGGAGGGGTGGAAGGTCCCGCGCTCGGTCCCACAGCGCCCGCACCGCGGAGGAGTGGCCGTCCAGCAAGGTGCCGTGGATCAGCATGTCGATGTAGGGCGACGGCCGGCCGCGCAGGGCACCCTGATAGTGGGCCGACATCACCTGGAGATTGAGCTGGAAGGTATCGAACTTGATGCCCGACGCGTCGCCGCTGCCCTCGGGGTCGATCGTGCAGGTCTCCTGGTAGACCTCCCGGAGATTGGGTGCTCCGGCCTGCACGATGACCAGCAGGTCCACGTCGGATCCCATCGTCGGCTGCCAGTGTTCCGTCTGCGCGGAGCCGTACACGACCAAGCCTTCGGCACCCGCGAATCGCCGCTGGGCGCATGCGCGGATCCACGCCATCCGCTCGGACATCCCGGCGCGGCCGACCATCACGGATGTACCTCCGCGACGCGCTTGGCCGCCACCAGCTGCACGGTGGGTTCCAAGGGCAGCAGTTGCCCGCCCTTGAGTTCCAGCAAGGTGTCGCAGACCTCCAGGACCTTCGGATTGTGGGAAATGACGAGCCGGGTGCAGGCCAGCTGTTGAATCGCCTTCAGAACGGCAGCTTCGCGCCGTTGATCCAGCGCCGTGGTGGCCTCGTCCAGGATCAGCAGCGCGGGCGAGGTGTACAGCGCGCGTGCGATCAGCAGGCGTTGCTTCTGGCCTCCGGAGATCGGTTGACCGCCATCTCCGACCGGGGTGTCGAAGCCGCCTGCGAAGCTCTCGATCTCCGCCGTCAACCCCACTTGGTCCGCGCACTCCCGCACTCGGGCTTCATCGGGTTCGACGGCGAAATATGAGATGTTCTCGGAGACGGTGCCCTGGAAGACCACGTCGTCCTGCAGCACGATGGCGCAGGCTTTCCGAATGGCTGGTCCGGTCCCGGCGCCCAGCGCCGTGTCGCCAAACAGGATCTCGCCGCCCTCCAGCGGATAGACCCCCAGGATCACCTTGGCCAAAGTGCTCTTGCCCACGCCGCTGGGCGCCGAGATGCCATAGCACTTGCCGGTCTCGAAGGTGATGCTCGCATGCCGGAGGATCCACGGATGCCGGGGACTGAAGCGGAAGCTGACCTGCTCCAGCCGCACCGGTTTTCCTTCCAGCGGCATGCGTGGCGCTGCGTCGTCGTGAGGCGGCGTCGTCATGACGTCCTCGATCTTCTCGAGGTGCGAGGTGAGCGCATTGCGCTCGAACCATTGGTCCACGAGCGAGTGCGCGCGGCCCTGGAAAAGATTGCGATAGAACTGGAAGGCAATCAGCATCCCCACGCTGAGCCGGCCATTCATGATGTCCAGCGCGCCAAGCGCAATCACCGCGATGTACTCCGCGCTGGTGATGGCCTGATGCAGCGCCTTCATGCGCATGCCTTGAAGCGCCGAGGACTGTGCGCACTCCGAGGATGCGGCCTGGGCCCGCAGCCATTGCTCCAAGCGCAGCGATGCGCGTTCGGCGGCGCGGAGCGAAACGAAGCTTCGCAGCGTCTCGACCAGCACCGAGCCTTGCAGCGTCATCTGATGCAGTGCCAGCCGCCCTTTCTGGCGGTGGGAGGGAATATGCAGCGCCTTGACGAGGAGGAAGACGACCACCGAGACGATGGGCACCACGGCCAAGCGCCAGCTGTAGACGAACATGATGACCAATGCGGCCAGCGACATCGCGCCGTCCACCACTGTCTCGATCGACTTGGAACCGAGATGCCCCTGCACCGAGGCGAGGGACCCCAGCTTGGATGCCACCTCGTTGATGGGCTTGCGGGCGATCTCCAACGCTTGCAGTCCCAGCACACCCTTGAAGAAGCGCGCGCCCAACACATCCCGGATGCGCAGGTCCAGCCGCGATATGTCTCCGGCGCGGGCCATGGTGAGGAACACGGCCGCAATGGTCACCAAACCGTAGGCCAGCACCAGGACCAGCAGGAAGTCGGTATCCCGGGAGACCACGACGTCGTCGATGGCGAACTGGAAGAAGACGGGGTTGATCAGCAGCAGGCATTGGATGGCCAGCGACACGATCAGGATGCGCATCAGCGCGGCCCTGCCACCATGCAAACCGTGGAGGAGATTGCGCAGCGCCACCTTCGGCGCTGACTTCATTGGCCCATCGACCACGCACAAGCGGAAATGGCGCAAGCCAGGCGCATCCGTTGACGGCCCTGGCTGCCGGTACGATGCCCGCGTGCTGCCGGAGAACAGGCGCGGTTGCCCGGAGGCGACGCCGGCAACGGTCCAGAATCCGCCGTCGTGGCCCAGCAGATCGCCAGGCAGGTGCTCGCTTGCGCCTCCCGCGGGCTGCGCGAGCAGCTCGCAGCCCAGCCGTCTGGCCTGCTCTTCCACGGCTCCCCATGCGTCCCCGCGATAGCTCTTCTGCCAGGCCAGCTTCAGGTCCAGTGGGTCGAAGCTCACCTTCACGGTCTGCAGGGCGGCAGCCAGGCAGATGAGCGCCGGATGCTCCGTCCGCAGAACGAGCCGCGCATGCGTGGAAAGCGTCATTGTTTGATCCGGTTCGCAACGGTGAGCAGCGGGTCCGCGATCCATTCGTAGATCTTTCTGCGGTCGCGGATCACATGGGCCTGCAGCGTCATGTCGCTGCGCAGGGCGATGACCTGCTGGTATGCGGTGATCGCTTGCTCGTCCAACTCGACGATCACCCGGTACACCGACTCCGTCTGGGTCACGGGCGCTGATTGCTCCTGAGGTGTGACAACCGCCTCGTCGATCTCGGTGATCGTGCCTCCATAAGTCCCGTAACGAGAGTGGGGAAAGGCGTCGTATTCGATTTCCACGCGCAGCCCGCGGCGTACGTAGGCCATGGCCCGACTGGGAATCAGCAGGACGGCGTGATAGCGCGCGTGCTCTGGCGCCAGGCTGATCAATGCAACGCCCGCCTTCACTGCGTCGCCCTCCGCTGCGCGGACCGCGGCAACCTCGCCGGCCACCGGTGCGATCAAGGTATAGGCCTGCTGCAGACTGTTTTCCTCCAGCGACTGGCGGGCACGGGCCAGGTCGGCTTTCAGCTGCAGCACGCGTGAGGCGTGATCGATCTGCAGCTGCCGGGTGGTTGCGGCCACCCTCACCAGCTCCACGTTGAGACGCTCTTGCTCCTGGCCGAGGGCCAGCACGGAGACGTTCTGCGTGGTGACGTCGGCCATGGCCTTCTCGACAGCCGAATTGGCAACGAAGCCTTGCGATTCCAGTTGCTTCATCCGCTCTGCGGTGGCACCGGCGTACTTCTCAAGCTCCCCATAGCCGGCGGCGCGTTGCTCGGCTACCGCCTTCTGCCGTGCAAGCGCCTGGGCCTGCCGCTCCAGGTCGGCTTGACGAACTGGCAGCGCCGACAACTCGTTGGTCAATTGCTCCTCGATGAACCGGACGGTGGCTTTGGCCTCGTCCACCATCCTGCGGCGGCCGTCCAGCCCATCCTCGGCATACTGGCCCAGGTTGACGACCGCAAGCACGTCCCCCTTGTTGACCCGGCGCCCGGTCGCGGCCGAGAGGCTTTGGACAGTGCCCTCCCGAGCTGGCCGGACGCGGATGAGCCCGCCATCCGGTTCCACATACCCCTGCACGGACTCGCGGCGGGAGAAGGAGCCGAACGCCAGGATCACGATCAGCATGGCCATGACGCTCACGGCGGCGATCGTCCCTCCCCAGACCCGGATCATTGCCGGCGCCGTCATGCGGTCTCGCTCCAACGGTGACGGAGGTGGGCGGCACTCGCCGGCCACTCCAGCCCGTGGTAGTTCAACCAGTCTATGGCTGCGGCGGACATGGCCTCCCGGTCGTATGGCGCGCCCTGCGTCAGCAGGTCCAGCAGCGCCAGCGGCCATCGTGCGCCGGCGATGTGCGCCGCACGGCGGCCGAAGTGCTTGCCCCGAACCTCGCAGACACCCAGCAACGCGCAATGGGCGGATTCCATGAAGGTGTAGAGGCGGTGGCCGAGCAGCAGCAGTTCTCGATCATTGCGTGCATTCGTCAGCCCATGCAGCTCGATGGCCAGGCGCAGGGCCACGTCGTGGCGTTCGAACCCGGGCGGGTGTGCTGTCAGCACCTGATGGGCGGTATCCGAGAACGACTGCATCAGCTGCGGATCGCCGAATAGCAGGCGTGCAGTTGCCACCATGTCTGCGATCGCCACGCCCACGCGAGCCCTGATCACCTGCCGCAATTGAGCGGACGTGAACAGATTGAGATCGATGAGGCGTCCGTCCTCGAAGAACGACAGCTTGTTGGGTAGCGTCGTGCGCTCTTCGTGAACGATGAAGAGATCGACATCGAGCGTTTCGTCATTGAGAGATTGATTCGATCCCGCAATGAAGATAAGTGTCGGCTTTCCAATCAGCCGCTGCGCCAGCGCCATTACCCAGTTCGGAGTCGTCGCTGCTGGAGAGGAGTCCTTGAGCATGCGGTGTCCATGGAAAGTCGTTCCAGCGAGGCGGCAGCAACACTGATCGAGTCAATGGCACCGAGCCGATCGAATCGAATCAAATGCTCGGACTACCGGGTTTGAATCCTTCTGGATGGGTGCTCCGCCATGGCGTCGCAAGCATCAGGGATCAACCTGCTCTTTATGGGCGGCCGGCCATGTCCGGGACGCCACAGCACGCGGCATCCGAATCTCTTCGCCGCTCATTGAAACTCGCTGTCAGATGGCGGCGGAATTGGCTGCTGGAATTCTTTCCAATCGGACGGATCATTCGCACTTCTCCCTTTCGTCATCGGCAGCCCTCTGCGAGGCTCATCGTCGACGACGAATGGAATCTAGCAGTCGATTGCTCCTGAATCGATTGCAGAGGACGTCATATTTTTTGTCTGTAGCGCACTCGCAAAGTTCAACGCTTGGTCGACGGCAGCTTGACGTTTAATTGATTTGGATTGTGCTAACGAGTCGGGGTCACTTCGCCAGCGCCGCGATCTCGGCAGCGCTCAATGCGCCCACCAGGACGCGGAAGTCCTGGATGCGGCCGTTGAAGGACGGATGCCCCCAGTTGCGACCCAGGAAGGTGACCTGGTCGCCGACCTGCCGCGGCGACAGCAGGATGTCGTCGGCCTTCGCCACCTCCACGCCGTCGAGGTAGAGCCGCCCGGTGCCCGCCCGGAGCGTCACCGCCACATGAGCCCAGCGCCGGATGGGCAAGGGCCCCGGCGCCTCCATGCCTTGCGAGTCGTTGTGGGTCGCGCCTGCAATGGCGAATCGCAGCCCGCCCCGGCCGCTCTGGGGCGCAATGCACATATAGGAGAAAGCGTCGTTCCCGGCGAAGAACAGGCAGGTGTCCCAGCGCAGCGCATTCGCATACGCCCACAGCGACACCGTGAAGTCCTCGAGCCCGCTGAAGATCCCCGCGGGCAACTGCAGGCCCGCCTTCTTGCCGTCGAAGACGATGGCCTTGTCATCCCGGCGTCCGTCGCCCCAGGCCGCGCCGTCCAGCAGCTTGCCCTCGACGACGCTCCGGACGCCGTCGGCGCCCAGCAGCGCGCCGAAGGTCTCCGTGCCGTTCCGGCCGTTCAGCGGCAGCGACAAGCGGTCCTCGCCCGGCATCACGGCCCGCACCGCCGGGGAACTGGCGCTCGCGCCGTTGCCCTGCGCGGTGACCTGGTAGAACCAGACGCCGCTGGGTGGCGCGTCGCTGTAGGTCAGCACCTCGCTCGCCGAGACCGTGCCCAGCAGCGTGAACGGCCCGGTGGCCCGGCTGCCGCGCCGGACGGCATAAGAAGTGGCGCCCACGCTGCCCCACCACGACAGCACGACGCGCTCGCCGCGCGCGTGGGCCGTGAGGCCGGAGGCCGGCTTCATCGGGGCGGCGTAGTCCGCGCGGCGGTGGATCAGCGTCGGCCACCAGATGTCGTCGCTGCTGCCGCCGTACTTCGGCTCGCACAGCTTCACCATGCGCGCCACGTTCGGCGCCGCCAGCCCCATGCGGTTCACGTAATGGTTGTAGATCGGCTCCCAGGCGTTGCGGCCGTGCTGGAAGGACTGGTTCACCTCCGTCCACAGCGAGGTGTGAGGCTGCGTCGGATTGTGTTCACGGGCGAACGGCATCGGATAGGGCTTGCCGTTCTCGTCGAGCAGGTTGGAGCGCGCCACGTACTCCGCCGCCGACAGGAAGCGGTTGTTGCCCAGCCCATAGAGATCGTCGCCCTGGTTCCAGGCCATCTCCATCACGTCGCCGCCCAGCGACATGCCCAGCGTCGCGTGGCCCTGGTCGCGGCCGCTTTCCTCCCACTGCCCGAAGTGGCCCGGGTGCATGAAGTACACGCCGTGGACCATGGAGCCGTTGCCGAAGTTCCTGAGCTTGCCGCGGTTGTTGCCCGCGTAGCAGTCGCAGGCCAGTCGGTACAGGTCGGGCTGGTCGCAGAAGACGCCGATGGCCATGGCGCCGACGATCGAAGCCATGTCCCAGTTGGCATGGGACCCGATGCGCCCATCGCTGAGGAACCAGGACGAGATCGAGCCGAAGACCTTGAGCAGCATGTCCTGGAAGCGCTTCAGGCTTTCCGGCGCCCAGCCCGGATAGGTGCGCAGGATCTCGCCGATCTGCGCCAGCTGGTGGCCCTGCATGCCGGCCATCAGGATGAAGGTGTGGTCGTCATGGGCGGTCGATCCGGGCGGTACCGTCCCGACCTCCTTCAGCGTGCTGGCCCAGGCGTCCAGGAACTCCACGGCCTTGTCGGCATAGCGGTTGTCCGGCGGGTCCGACAGCTTCCAGCGCAGGGTCAGCGTCCAGGCGCGCCAGATGTCGACGTACAGGTTGTTCTTGCTGCCGTCGGCGCGGTAGACGGCAGGCAGCGGAAAGGGCCGGGTGTCCAGGCTGGCGAAGCGGTCGGCGCTCAGCTTGCTCCACCAGCCCGTCCAAGGCTCCTGGCCCGCCTTGATGTGGGCGCGGATGCGCGTGAAGTCGTCCTCCGTCACCAGCAGCCCCGGGTGGCGGAAGACGCCGCTCTGCGAGGCCGGGATGCGCCCCGCCGGCGAGCCTGCGGAGCCATCAGGCGTCTTCGCATCGGCCACGGCCTCGCCCCCGGCGGCCTTGCCTTCCGAGTCGCCGTTGACGCCCCCGCAGGCAGGCAGCAGCGGCAGCATCGGCAACCCGAAGAGTCCCGCCGACAGCCGGCGGCGGGTGGTGTTGACAGGCGCCTCGCCGTCGTCGAATGGGAATTTGTTGCCGGACATTTCACGCCTCCAACCTCCGGGGACCCGGTAGGTGTTTTCCATCGATAGTTCATGCGCCGGCCGAACTAACATGCCGGGGATTTAGCGTTATATCAATAACCTGGTCGGGCTTCCGTTACCTTTCGTTCCCCGCTCCTCATGAACACATCAATCAAGAGACAACGACTTGCCGCCCTGTCCCTCGTCGCTGCAGCCCTCGCGTCGCTGCGGAGGAGGTGGGGGCGGACAGCGGCACCACGACGACTCCCAGCCCGACTTCGGGCTCGGGCGCACCGGCCCCGGCGCCCGCGCCCGGGCCTGCTCCCGCGCCTGCGCCTGCGCCAGAACCCGCGCCGGCGCCACCGCCCGCCCCGGCCCCCGCGCCTGCTCCGTCGCAGGCGACGTCCTGGAACAGCATGAAGTTCGGAGGCGGCGGTTACGTCACCGGCCTGGTGTTCCATCCCAGCACGGCGAACCTGCTGTATGCGCGGACCGACATCGGCGGCGCCTACCGATGGAACCCGGCCGCCTCGTCGTGGACCCCGATCACCGACGGTCTGGGCTTCAGCGCCGCGGAGAGCTCCTACCACGGCATCGAGAGCATGGCCGTCGATCCGAACGACGACCGCCTCGTGTACATGGCCGCCGGCATGTACAACACCGACAAGGCCGATGCCCGCCTGTACATCTCCAGCGATCGCGGCGATCACTGGAGCTTCGTCAACCTGCCGTTCTCGACCGGCGGCAACAACGGCGGCCGCGCGATGGGCGAGCGCCTGATGGTCGATCCCAACAAGCCGTCGACCTTGTTCTACGGTTCGCGCACCGCCGGCCTGTGGAAGAGCGAGGACTCGGGCCGCAGCTGGGCGCAGGTCAGCGCGTTGTCCAGCGCCAGGATGACCCAGGACCAGATCAAGGCTGCGGGCGGCAGCGCGATGGGCATCGAGCTGGTCGTGTATGACACCGGCACGAAAGGGACCGGCACCGCGACCTCCACGCTCTACGCCGCGGTCGCGCCGGACTACGCCAGCGTCGCGGGCCTGGGTTCCAACATGTACCGCTCCACCAACGGCGGCGCCACCTGGACCGCGGTCACGACGCCGGTCTCGGGCTTCCACATCCCGCACATGGTGCGTGCCGCCGACGGCGTCTTCTACGTCGTGTTCACCAAGGACGCGGGACCCGGCGCCGGCGGCCCCGGCCGTCTCTACAAGTTCGACGGCACCACCTGGACGCTGCTCAAGAGCGTGGACCCGACGGGAGGCACCAACTTCGGCCTGGGCGGGGTCTCGGTCCAGGGCAGCGGGGCCAGCACCCGCATCGCGCTGGGCGTGACCAACTCCTGGGGGAACTGGAACGGCCAGCAGATCGTCCAGCTGTCCGACGACGCCGGCCTGACCTGGCGCGAGATCGAAGCGCAGATGCCGGGCGAGATCGCCTCGGGCTGGGTCGACGACGTCGAGATCGATCCTTCCGACCGCGACCACATCCTGCACGTCCACGGCGGCGGCGTCGTCGAAACGCGCAACGCCTCCTCGGCCACGCCGACCTGGAGCGGCGTCATCGCCGGCATCGAGGAGATCGCCGCGCAGGCCATCGTGGCGCCGCCGCCCGGTGCGTCCTACCTGCTGATCAACAGCTCGGGCGACGTGGGCACCTGGATCCACACGGACGTGACGACGACGCCGACCCGGTCGCCGGGCCTGGGCTGGAGCAACGGCATCGCGGCCGACATGGCCTGGTCCGATCCGCAGTACATCGCGGCCTCCGGCGCCATCAACTCGAGCAACACCGGCACCGGCTACTGGTCCGGCGACGGCGGCAAGACCTGGACGACCTTCGCCAGCCTGCCGGCCGGCGCCGCGACCAACACCTCCAGCGAGTCGAGCCTGGTCGTCACCGCGCGCAACAAGGCGGTCTGGGCGCCCGCCAATTCGGTGCCGTCCTACACGACCGACAACGGCGCCACCTGGACCGCGACCAACCTGCCGGCGCTGCCCGCCGTCGGCTGGAACCGCGGCTACCGGCTGGCGGTCGATCGCAAGAACCCGAACAAGGTCTATGCCTACGACTCGGGCGGCGCCTGGTGGGCGTCGGCCGGCCGGGTCTACGTCTCGACCGATGGCGGCCACAGCTTCGCGCTGAGCCAGGGCTCGGTGACGGCGGCACTCGCGCCCAACGGCTGGTGGGTGACCTCGATGGCGGTCAACCCCAATGCCGAAGGCGACCTGTGGATGGCCGACGGCAATGCCGTGTACCACTCGGTGGATTCGGGCGCCACCTGGCAGAAGCTCAGCCAGTTCGCATCGGTCCAGGGCAGCAACGCCTGGCCCGACCTGCAGGGCGCCACCGTGGTGGCCCTGGGCAAGGCGAAGGACGGCGCCTCCTACTCGGCGGCGGTCTACGTGGTCGGCACCGTTGGCGGCGTGTGGGGCGTGTACCGCTCCGACGATGGCGGCGCCACCTGGACCCGCTTCAACGACGACGCCCACCAGTTCGGCGGCATCGGCGTGATGGCTGCCGACCAGAACGTCTACGGGCGCGTCTACCTCAGCGGCACCGGCCGCGGGCTGCTGTACAGCAACTGAAGCCTGATCGCTCTCGCCGGCGTCCGCGTTGCCCCGGGCAATGCGTCGACGCTGGCGGGGCATCACCACCTCATCACCATCCCGATTTCCGCGCCGTCACGCTGCGAGGCGAGATCGCCGGAGACCTTCGACCATGCGCAACTTCAACATCACGCCGGGCTGGCCGTCCGCCCTGTGGCTGGCCCTCTGCACGGCCCTGAGCCCGCTGGCCCACGCGGCGGAACCCGCGGCCCCGCCCGCGACGGCGCCGACCCCCGCTTTCGCCTGGGAATCTAGTGAGCCCCTGATCAAGCCGCCCGCCGACGCAGCGGGCCTCTTCGGCGTCAAGGACCCGTCCGTCGTCTTCCACGACAAGCGCTATCACGTCTTCTTCACGACGGCCGGCACCAAGGGTTGGGGCATGGCCTACACCAGCTTCGCCGATTGGAAGGACGCGCCCCGGGCGCCGGTCTTCATGCTGGACCAGTCGCCCATCGGGCCCGGTTACCGGGCGGCGCCGCAGGTCTTCTACTTCGCGCCGCAGAAGCTCTGGTACCTCATCTACCAGGGCGGCGATCCGATGTACTCCACGACCACGAACCTGGCGGATCCCCGCTCGTGGACGGCGCCGCGGCCGTTCTATGCGGCCGCGCCGGACATCGTGAAGGACGAGAAGGGCCAGGCCGCCTGGCTCGACTTCTGGATCATCTGCGACGACCGGAAGTGCCACCTCTTCTTCACCAACGACAACGGCGGCTTCTTCCGCGCGGAAACCTCGATCGAGCGTTTCCCTCAAGGCTTCTCCACGCCCGTGCTCGCCATGAAGACCGAGCGGCGTGAAGACCTGTTCGAGGCGAGCAACACCTACAAGATCGAAGGCACCGGGCACTACCTGACCTTGATCGAGGCCATGGGTCCGACCGGGCGCTACTTCCGCGCCTGGCTGGCCGACCGGCTGGACGGCGAATGGCGGCCGATCCCGGGCGGCGCGATGAACCGGTTCGCGGGCGCCGAGAACCTCAAGTTCAGTGGCCGCGTCTGGTCGGAGGGCGTCTCGCACGGCGAGATGATCCGCGCGGGCGTCGATCAGACGCTGACGATCGATCCGTGCAAGCCGCTCCAGTTCCTCTACCAGGGCCTGGACGTGACGCCCGGCAAGAAGTACGAGTACATCGAGCTGCCTTATCGGCTGGGCCTGATCACGGCCGTCGGTCGCAACGCCATCAGCGATCTTTGCAAGCGCTGACGGCCTTCACGAGACGGGGCCGCCGCGGAAGCGGCGGCCGCCGCTCACTGGCAGCTCAGCTTGGCCAGCGAGGTGCCGGCCCCGGCCACCTGGGGCAGCTTGGCCTTCACGCAGCTGGGCGTGTCCGGCGTGTAGCTGTAGGAGATGCTGACCGGGTAGGCGGCGGTGGTGGTCCAGTCCGACGCGTTCTTCGATGGACTGCTGTCCGAATCGGTCCACGACACCCCGTAGGTGCTGAAGTCCGCCACCTTGGTGATGTTGTTGTTGCGCAGTTCCCAGTAGCCGAGCGTCGGGCTGTCTCGGGAGGTCACCGGGTTCTTGGCGTTCTCGAAGTAATTGGCTTCGATCAGCGAGTAGCCCCCCATGCGCACATTGATGCCGGAGGCCGTCACGCCGCTGTAGAGGTTGTTGTAGAGGTGGGTGTAGCCACCCCGCTGCAGCGGCAGGCGCGAGCCGACGTTGCGGTAGTAGTTGTGATGGAAGGTGATGTAGCGGTCGCTCGAGTCGCTGTCGCTGCTGCCGATCAGGCCGACCTTGTGGTGGTCGTGGATGGCGTTGTAGCTGTAAGTGATGTGGTGGGCGCCCGCCTTGTTGTCCACCAGGCCGTCGAACTCCAGGTCCCCTGCGCCGGCGCATTCGGCGAGCGAGCTGAACAGCGTGTTGTGGTCCACCCAGATGTAGGCGGGGAACTTGCTGCCCAGGCCTTCGATGCCGATGGCGTCGATGGAGCCGGGCAGCAGGCCGATCGTCATGTTGCGGATGATGATGTTGCTGGCGTCGGCCTTGATGGCCAGGCCGAAGTTGGCGGCCGAGCCGGTGGCGCCCTGGATGGTGATGTCGCGCTTGCCCTTGAGCTCCACGATGTCGCCTGCCGGCTTCTTCCATTGCGTGCAGGGGTCGGGGATGGTGCCGAAATCAAAGCTGCCGGCGTAGGTGATCACCAGGCCGCCGGAGCCGCTGTAGGCATCGACCGCCGCCTGCATCTGCGCGGCCGTGGTGACCACCACGGGCTTGGCCGTGCCGCCGCCGGTGACCGTGCCGGCATAACCGCCGCTGTGGTTGTCGGTCGGTGTGGGCGGCGGGGTGGACGGCGCGGGTGCCGGAGCCGGTGCCGGTGCCGGTGCCGGTGCTGGTGCTGGTGCTG
>NZ_VOSR01000016.1:0-3758 GCF_007997345.1 Mitsuaria sp. TWR114 | reverse complement strand
ACGCAGGTCATCGAGCAGAACCTCAAGGGCATCGACGGCCTGTTCTCGATCGAGTCCACCAGCAATGCCTCCGGCGGCGCCAACACGCAGTTGAGCTTCGTCGCCGGCACCGATCCCGACCTGGCGCAGATGCAGGTGCAGAACAAGGTCTCGCAGTCGCTCTCGCGGCTGCCGCAGGCGGTGCAGGCGCAGGGCGTGCGCGTCACCAAGGCGGGCTCCGAGCCGCTGATGGTGGTCATGCTCACCAGCGACGATCCGAACGTCAGCTCCGCCGACCTCGGCGACTACCTGTCCAGCACGCTGCAGGACATCATCAGCCGCATCGAGGGCGTCGGCGACATCAACGTCTTCGGCTCCGGTTATGCGATGCGCATCTGGCTGGACCCGGCGCGGCTGCAGCGCTACGCGCTGGTGCCAGGCGACATCCGCAACGCGCTGCTGGCGCAGAACACCGAGGTCTCGGCCGGCCAGCTCGGCGCGCAGCCGGTGCCCGAGGGCCAGCGGCTCACCGCGATCATCACCGCGCGCGCCAAGCTGCAGACGCCGGAGCAGTTCCGCAACATCGTGCTGCGCGTGCAGCCGGACGGCTCCGCGCTGCGGCTCAAGGACGTGGCGCGGGTGGAGCTCGGCCGCGACAGCTACACCACCAACGTGCGCAGCAGCGGCGTCACCGCCGCCGGCATGGCCATCGTGCCGGCCAGCGGCGCCAATGCGCTCAAGACCGCCGAGCTGGTGAAGGCCAAGTTCAAGGAGCTCGAGCCCTTCTTCCCGCACGGCATGAAGGTCACCTTCACCTACGACACGACGCCCTTCATCAGCGTCTCCATCGAGGGCGTGGTCCACACGCTGATCGAGGCGATGGTGCTGGTGGTCGTGATCATGTACCTGTTCATGCAGAACCTGCGGGCGACGCTGGTGCCGGCGATCGCGGTGCCGGTGGTGCTGCTGGGCACCTTCGGCGTGCTGGCGCTGGCGGGGTACTCGATCAACACGCTGACCATGTTCGGCCTGGTGCTGGCCATCGGCCTGCTGGTCGACGACGCGATCGTGGTGGTCGAGAACGTCGAGCGCCTGATGCGCGAGGAGGGCCTCAGCCCCCGCGACGCGACCCGCGCCAGCATGAAGGAGATCAGCGGCGCGCTGGTCGGCATCGCGGTCGTGCTGTCGGCGGTGTTCATCCCGATGGCCTTCTTCGGCGGCTCCACCGGCGTGATCTACCGCCAGTTCTCGATCACCGTGGTGAGCGCGATGGTGCTGTCGGTGCTGGTGGCGATGAGCCTGTCGCCAGCGCTGTGCGCGACGCTGCTCAAGCCGGTCCACAAGGGCGAGCATGCCGCGCACGGCGGCCCCTTCGGCAAGCAGCTGGACTGGTTCTTCGGCGGCTTCAACCGCGGCTTCGACCGCTTCACCGAGCGGTATGTGTCGCGCGTGCGCTGGCTGACGGCGCGCGGCGTGCGCAGCTTCATCGTCTACCTGCTGCTGATCGCGGGGCTGGCGGCGCTCTACAAGACGCTGCCGACCTCCTTCCTGCCGGACGAGGACCAGGGCGGCCTGCAGATCCAGGTGCGCATGGCGCCGGGCGCCACGGCGGAGCGGATGGAGGCCGTCGCCCAGAGCATCGAGGGCTACCTGGCCGACCAGAAGGAAGTCCAGTTCTACAACATCGTGCGCGGCGCCGGCGGCGACCAGGGCTCGGGGCAGGGCTTCATCCGCCTGACCGACTGGTCCGAGCGGACCGGCAAGGCGCAGGGCGCCGGCGCGCTGGCCGAGCGCTTCAGCCGCGAACTCGGCAAGCGCGTGCGCGACGCCAACATCTTCGTCGTGCAGCCGCCGACGGTGCGCGGCCTGGGCGGCAGCGCCGGCATCCAGCTGTTCCTGCAGGACCTGGGCGGCGTCGGCTCGGAGGCGCTCATCGCCGCGCGCGACCGCCTCATCGACCTGGCCAACCAGCGGCCCGAGCTCAGCCGTGCCCGCACCAACAGCCTGACCGAGACGCCGCAGCTGCAGATCGACATCGACGACCACAAGGCGGGCACGCTGGGCGTGACGACCTCGACGATCAACGACACGCTGTCGATCGCGCTGGGCAGCAGCTATGTGAACGACTTCCTCGACCGCGGCCGCGTCAAGCGGGTGCTGGTGCAGGGCGAGGGCGCCTACCGCGCCGATCCCGAGGCGCTGCGCTTCTGGTACGTGCGCAACAGCAGCGGCGAGATGGTGTCCTTCAGCGCCTTCGCGAAGGCGGGCTGGACCAACGGTCCGCGCCAGCTGGTGCGCTACAACGGCAGCGCCGCCTACGAGATCCAGGCCGACGTCGCGCCGGGCGTGAGCTCGGGCGCCGCGATGGCCGCGATGGAGCAGGTGCTGCGCGAGATGCCGCCGGGCATCGGCTTCGAGTGGTCCGGCCGCAGCTACCAGGAGCGGCTCTCCGGCGACCAGGCGCCGATGCTGTATGCGGTCTCGGTGCTGTTCATCTTCCTGTGCCTGGCGGCGCTGTACGAGAGCTGGTCGGTGCCCTTCAGCGTCATGCTGGTGGTGCCGCTGGGCATCATCGGCGCGCTCGCGGCCAGCCACCTCGGCGGGCAGATGAACGACGTGTTCTTCCAGGTCGGCCTGCTGACGACGGTCGGCCTGTCGGCGAAGAACGCGATCCTGATCGTCGAGTTCGCCGAGACCCTGCTGGCGCAGGGCATGGGCCTGCTCGACGCCACGCTCAAGGCCTGCCGGCAGCGATTGCGGCCGATCCTGATGACCTCGCTCGCCTTCATGATGGGCGTGCTGCCCCTGGCCTACGCCAGTGGCGCGGGCTCGGGCTCGCAGCGCGCGATCGGCGTGGGCGTGCTCGGCGGCATGGGCAGCGCGACGCTGCTGGGCATCTTCTTCGTGCCGCTGTTCTATCTGTGGGTCAAGCAGCGCTTCAGCCGCATGAAGAGGACCGGGACCGCCGGCGATGCCGGGACGAGGCCCACCGACGAGGGCCATCACGCCGCGGGCGATGCGGCCGGGCCGGAGGCGCGGACATGAGGCGCGCGCATGCATCCATGAGCTTGACGACCCGGTGCGCGGCGATCGCTCTGCTGCTGGGCCTGGCCGCCCGGACCTGGCCTCGGTCTGGGAGGCCCATGCGGCGCATGGGCACGCGGCGAAGTCGGCCCGCGAATCGAAGGGCAGGGGCCACGACGATCACGCCAGCGACCGCGACGACGCCAGCGACCGCGACCGCGACCGCGCCGCCCACCGCGACCCCGACCGTGAACCAGGCGGCGACCGAGGCATCGACCGCTGCCGCGCACGAGTGGCGCGGCTTCTTCGCCGACGCCCGGCTGGACGAGGTGGTGGCGCTCGCGCTCGACCAGAACCGCAGCCTGCGCGCGAGCGCGGCCGCCGTCGAGCGGGTGCGGGCGCAGTACCGGATCACGGCGGCGGATCGCCTGCCGGAGATCGGCCTGGGCGCTTCCGCGACGCGCCAGCGCACGATCAACGGCGAGGGCGCGACGACCACCTACGGCGTCAACCTGGGCTTGGCGAGCTACGAGATCGACCTGTTCAACCGCTTGGGTAGCCTCGAGGGCGCGGCGCTGTCGCGCTTCCTCGCGGAGCAGGAGACGCAGCGCAGCGCGCGGCTGAGCTTGGCCGCGGAAGTCGCGACCGCGTGGTTGTCGCTGGCGGCGGCGCAGCAGCGACTGGTGCTCAACCAAGCGCTGCGCGACAGCCAGCAGCGCTCCCTCGACCTGGCGGAGCGGCAGTACGCGCTGGGC
>NZ_VOSR01000159.1:0-6380 GCF_007997345.1 Mitsuaria sp. TWR114 | reverse complement strand
CCTGCTGCTGCGCGAGCCCGCGCCGCAGCCGGGCATGGCGGCGCCGGCCGGCCACGCCGGCTGAGGCTCTGCCGCCTCCACCTTGCCTGCGCGCCTACCGATCCTTGCACAGTTGTTCCTGGGTGTCCGGCGGCCCTCCGGAACGGGATGAGAATGCCCCTTCGTGAGGACGGACGAGGAACGTGGCAATGAGCATGAACACCTATCTGAAGGGCCGCCTGCGCAACACCGCCCTGTTGCGCAGCCAGGGACTCATGCCGCTCTACGAGGCCGTGGTCAATGCGATCCAGGCGATCGCCGACTCGGACGATCCCGACGGTGGGGACATTCGCATCGAGGTGCTCCGCACGCCCCAGCAGCAGTTGCTGGAAGACACCCGGCAGCGCCGCGGGGCGCCGCCCCAGGAGCCCATCGTCGGCTTCCGCATCATCGACAACGGCGTCGGGTTCGACGAACGGAACATGTCCTCGTTCGAGACGCTGGACAGCGACTACAAGGCCGCGCTGGGCTGCCGGGGCGTGGGGCGACTGCTGTGGCTGAAGGCCTTCGAAGCGGTCAAGGTGTCCAGCATCTTTCGTTCCAGTGACGGCAGCCTGCGCCAGCGCAATTTCTCGTTCACGCCCGCGCATGGCGTCACCGCGCAGGTGATGACCGACTCTCCTCCCGACGCACAGCCGACAACGATCATTGAACTCTGCGGCTTCGACCAGCCCTATCGCGAGGCTTCACCAAAGACGGCCACCACCATTGCCCAGAACGTCTTCGAGCATTGCCTCTGGTATTTCGTGCGCGAGGGGGGCGCACCGGCCGTCTCGGTCGTGGACGGCGACGAGGTGATCGACTTGCATGAGGTCCACGCCGCCTACATGCTGTCGTCCTCGACCAAGGAGCGAATCACGCTCAAGGGGCAGGAGTTCGAACTGACCCATCTGCGATTGAAGGCCGGCGCGGACCGCCAGCACTTCCTGGCCTGGTGTGCCGCGGGCCGCGTCGTGGAGAAGGAACCCTTGGGCGGTCGGATCTCCGGTCTCCATGGTCGGATCAAGGATCCGGAGGGCGACTTCCACTACGCCTGCTACATCACCTCGGCCTACCTGGATGGCCACGTCCGGCCCGAACGCATCGGCTTCGACCTCGGGGCCATCAGCGATGACCTGTTCTCGGCTACCGAACTCGGGATCGACGACATCCGGGACGCCGTGGTCACCCGCGCCAGCCAGCACCTGCGTGACCACCTTGAAACGAATGCAAAGGCCAGCCGGGACCGCGTGGAGCGCTTCGTCTCCGAGCGGGCACCTCGCTACCGGCCGATCCTCAACCGGATCGAGCCGGCCCGGTTGAGCGTTGATCCCGACATCTCGGACCGCGACCTCGATCTGCTCTTGCACCGTCATCTCGCGGACATCGAAGGCAGCCTGCTCGCGGAAGGCCACGAGATGATGAACCTGGGAGACGCCGAGTCACCGGCCCAGTACCAGCTTCGACTGCAGCGCTATCTCGAGAAGGTCGATGACATCAAGAAGTCTGACCTCGCCAACTACGTCTTCCACCGCAAGATCATCCTCGACATCCTGGAGAAGGCCATCAGCGTCGGCGCCGACGGTCGATACGCGCGCGAGGATCTGATCCACGATCTGATCATGCCGATGCGCAAGACCTCCGACGAAGTGTTCTCGGATGGCTCGAACCTCTGGTTGATCGATGAACGACTGGCGTTCCACAACTTTCTCGCATCGGATCGGCCGCTGGCCTCCATGCCGATCACCGGAAGCATCGATGCCAAGGAGCCGGACCTGTGCGCCTTGAATGTCTTCGACCAACCGCTGCTGGTGAACGAAGGTCAGAAGCTGCCGCTGGGATCGATCGTGGTGGTGGAGATCAAGCGCCCGATGAGGAACGACGCTCGCGCCGGAGAGGACAAGGACCCGATCGAGCAAGCGCTCGGTTATCTCGAACGGATTCGCGAAGGCGGTGTCAAGACCGCGCGGGGGCGCCCCATCCCGGGTTCCGACACGATCCCAGGGTTCTGCTACGTCATCGCGGACCTGACTTCAACCGTGCGCCATCGTTGCAAGGTCCTGGGGCTGCGCGAAACCAGCGACAAGCAGGGCTACTTCGGCTTCAACGACAACTTCAGGGCCTACATCGAAGTGATCTCGTTCGACCGACTGCTCAACGCGGCCCGGGAACGCAATCGCGCCTTCTTCGACAGGCTCGGATTGCCAACACCCTGAAGAGCGGGCCGGCTGAGGCCTCACTTGTCCAGCAGCGGCCAGACGTACTTCACCGGTACCGCGTAGCTGATGCCGCTGGGCGCGCTGAGCGCCGATTCGCGGGTGCCCTTGAGGGCCACCATGTTGACCACGCCCACCACCTTGCCGGTGCGGATGTCCAGCAGCGGCCCGCCGCTGTTGCCCGGATAGGCCGTGGCGTCCAGCTGCAGGAACTCCAGCGCGCCTTCCCTCAGCTGGCGCACCGCGCGCTCGGACAGCGCATTGGAACTGGGCGCCGGCAGCGCGGCCCGGGTGATCGCGGCGATGCTGCCGCGGTGCGTCGCCATCGTCACGCCCAGCGCGGTGCCGATCGGATACCCCATCAGCGCCACCGCCGCGCCCTCCCGGACCACCGGCCGGTCGCCATCGACCTCCGCCAGCGACAGCACGTCCACCAGCGCGCCCTTGTCGTCGGCCAGCTCCAGGATCGCCAGGTCGCGCGCCGCGTCGCGGCGCAGCAGCTTCACCGCCCGCAGCTGCGGCTGCCCCGACGCATTGCCGGCCGCCGGCACGGTGATCATCAGGTCCTTCTCGACCGGGTTCGGGACCACATGCGCGCAGGTCACGATGCGGCGCCCGTCCCCCACCGCGAAGCCGGTGCCGCGGAAGCCGAAGCGCGGGTTGTCCGTCGCCGCGAAGGTGCCCACCGCCACCACCGCCTGGCGGCTGCGGTCGATCAGGTCCGGCAGGGTGTTGGACATCTCCTGCGCCCGGGCCGTGCCCGTGCCGGCCAGGCCCCAGGCGCCGAGCGCGCCGCCCGCGCCCCAGGCCAGCAGCTCGCGGCGCGCCACGACGCGGGCGCGTCCGGGAGCCCGTGCGGCATCGGTCGCGTTCGGGGGCGTCGTCGAGGGGATCCGGTCGGTACTGCGGGTCATGCGGCAAGGTCCTTCGAGGTGATGCCCATCTCCAGCGTGGAGACGAAGCTGCGCCAGTGGCGGTCGGGTTCGTCGATGCGGAAGCCGTAGAAGCTGCCCTGGTCAGTGTCCTTGCGGCGCACGGCGCGGCAGGTCACATGGGCCGTCTCGCTGTGGCCCAGCTCGATCTCGACCGTGCCGTCCACCTGCAGCGGGAGTTCATGGTCGCACTCGGCCTGGAAGCCGTGGGCCGAGACCTCGATCACGTCGAGGTCGAAGTGGCCCATCTCGCTGTCGTTGGCCGCGCGGATGTCCAGGTGGCCGGGGCAGCGGATCGAATAGCGCGGGTACTGCCGCAGCGAGCGCCCCAGGTCCTGCCCGCCGCCGCTGAGCATCGGCAGCACCGAGCGGAACTGCGCATCCTCGCGGTACACCGACCACAGCAGCGCCTTCTTGCGGTCGTCCATCTGCGCGAACACCGGCACCACGCGGTTGAAGAAATGGTCCAGCAGCGCCGGCGTCATGACCGGGTCGTTGGTGGTGTGGAAGCGGCGCTCGGGCAAGCGGATGTTGGGCAGCCGGTGGCGGAAGAAGTAGTGGTGCAGGTTCTTCACCGGCTTGCGGCCGCGGTAATGGCGCTCGAACAGCGCATCGGCCTCGTGCAGGTCCAGCGTCGCCCCGACCGCCGGCGCACCGTTGGCGAAGTCGTACTCCGCCACCGTCTGCTCCTTGAGCCGCCGGAAGAACAGCAGCGCCTCGTACAGCTCGATCTTGTCGGGGTTCACCGCGATCACCAGGTGCCGGGTATCGAAGTACTCGGTGCAGTACTGGTGCATGAACTTCATCAGCGGGAACAGGATCGCGCCGCCGGTCTTGCGGAAGGCCGGCGCCACCGCCAGGGCCGAGATCTCGGCGATCTTGCCGCCCTTGGCCCGCACGCCCTCGAGGTCGAAGACGGACTGCAGCGGGAAGCCGAACACGCCCTCGCGCACCATCGAGATGGTGCCCACCACCACGCCGTCGTACTTGGCGCACAGCGTCGTCGTGGTCGGGAGGGCGTGATAGACCGTCACGCGCAGGCCGCTCGGGTCGGGTTTCATGAAGCCGCTGCCGACGTAGGCGTCGTGCAGGATGCGGAAGCAGGCATCGAGTTCCTCCTGCGTGTCCGCCACCTTGAGCTCCAGGCGCTCCGAGGGCGACGGGTCGCAATCCACCATGCGGCGGTAGATCGCGAAGCGCATCGGCTTCGGCAGCGAGGAGAAGATCCGCCGCAGCCCCTGGTGGAACCGCTTGCGAAGACTGGATCGTCGAATCTGGCTCATGACCGTCCCCTCCCCGGGTGCGGTGTCTCCGCCGCCTCTCGGCCCGCGCGGGCGTCCGACCTCGTGGTCGACCGCCTCAGCGGATCGCGGCCTGCAGCTTTCGCACCTCGGCTTGTTGCTCGAAATTCGGTCCCAGGTCCGCCAGGCGCTTGAGTTCCGCCTCGGCATCGCCCTTGTTGCCGCCGGCCACGTACAGCTGCGCCAGGCGCAGGCGGTACGCGGGCACCGACGGCGCCTGCTTCACGGCTTCCTTCTGCACCTCGACGGCCTTGGCGTTCTGGCCCTTGGCGGCGAGGGCCTCCGCCAGCGTGTCCATGTAAGGCGGCACGTTGGGGCGGAGCTTGTTCGCTTGCTCGGCAAATTTCAAGCCCTCGTCCGCCTTGCCGGCCCGCAGGCGCAGCCAGGCGATGTTGTTGGCCGCCGCCGCGTTCATCGGATTGGCGGCCAGCACCGCCTGATAGCGCTGCTCCGCCTCGGGATAGCGGCCGCTGTTGAGCGCCACGTCGCCCAGGTGGTACTGGAACAGCTCGTCGGTCTTGTACTTGGCCAGATAGGCGGCGGCGTAACGCTCGGCCTCGTCCTTGCGGCCGGACTCGATCAGCGTGCTGTGCAGCACGATCGCCAGCTCGGTGTTGGCGGTGGTGGCGCCGGCCTCGGCGGCCAGCTGGTCGGCCTTGCGGTAGGCGGTCACCGCGGCGGGGAAGTCGCGCCGGCTGCGCGCCACGTCGCCCTCGAGCTTCCAGCCCAGGCCGAACTTGGGCTGCGCCTGCTGCAGGCCCTTGACCGCGACGAGCGCCAGGTCCGGGCGGCCCATCTGCAGGGCCTTCTCGACCACCTTGCGCGCCAGCTCGCCGTCGCCGGGCCCGATCGCCTGGGCCCGCTTGAGCGCCGCGGCCGCGGCCTCCTTGTCGCCGGCCAGCAGGTGCAGGTCGGCCAGGCGCAGCGGTCCCAGCGGCGAGCGCGGCTGCAGCGTCGCGACCTTGTTGAAGCTGCTGATGGCCTGCTGGCGGTCGCCGGTGGCGGCCTGCACCTGGCCCAGCAGGTCGATCAGCGCCGGGTTGTCCGGGCTGGCGGTGACGCCTTCCTGGGCCAGCGACAGCGCGGTCTTGAAGTCCTTCTGCTCCATCAGCAGGCCGACCGCCGCCTGGCGCGGCGTCGGGTCGTCCGGATGCTGCCGGGCGAGTTCGGTCAGGCGCTTGATCGCCACGTCCTTCTCGACCAGCTTGTGCGCCAGCTTCAGCCCCATGGTCGCCATCTCGGCGCGCAGGTTCTTCGGATCGGCCTTGAGCACCACCTCGTAGCGCTTGACGGCGTCCTCGGCCTTGCGGTCCTGCAGGTCCATGGTGGACAGGCTGTTGGCCGCGGTCATCGAGGTGGGCTCGCGCCGGACCGCCTCGTCGAAGGCGGCGCGCGCGCCGGCGCGGTCGCCGCGCAGCAGCGCCATGCGGCCGCGCAGCTCGGGCGCGGTCGAGGACTTGGGATCCTTCTTCTCCAGCGCGGCGATCGCCTGCGTCGCGGCCTCGTAGTCCTTCTTGCGCGCCAGCACGCTGATCAGCGCGATGTCGGCGGAGGTGCCCTTGTCCTCGGCCGAGAGCTTGCGCAGCGCGGCCACGCCGGCAGCTTCCTGGCCCTTCTGGATCTGGCCCAGCGCCAGGCCGACACGGCTGCGCACGTCGTTCGGATTGACCTCGGCGGCGCGGGCGAGGAAGCGCTCGGCCTCGGCGCCCAGCCCCTGCTTGAGGCGGATCTCGGCGGCCAGCGCCAGCACCTCGGCCGACGGCGCCTTGCCGTCGAGCGCCGGTTGCAGCGTCGTCATCGCCTGCTCGGCATCGCCGCCGCGCAGCTGCAGCTGGGCCAGCGCGACGCGGGCCGACTGCGCCTCGGGCGAGGCCTGGATCAGCTTGCCGTAGTTCGCCTCGGCCTGGCGCAGG